>JAFGTU010000452.1 GCA_016933985.1 Sedimentisphaerales bacterium
ATCGAGCCGCAGTAGCTCTCGTACAGGTCCGCGCCCATGCCAGCTACGTCGCCGACGTTATCGCCTACATTGTCGGCGATTGTGGCCGGGTTCCTCGGATCGTCCTCGGGAATTCCCGCCTCGACCTTGCCTACCAAGTCCGCCCCAACATCAGCGGCTTTCGTATAAATGCCGCCGCCGACGCGGGCAAACAGGGCCTGCGTCGAGGCGCCCATCCCGAATGTAATCATTGTCGTCGTTATCTCGACGAGCTTATGCCTAGGCTCCATCCCCGCCTTGACCAGCTCTATGCCGAACAGGGTGTAGCCATCACGCATGTGATCCACTGTGTAAACCAGCTTATCCAATATCAGATACCACAGCGAGATATCGAGCAGCCCGAAGCCCACAACCACAAGGCCCATAACCGCGCCGGAACGAAAAGCCACTTGCAGCCCGCGATTCAGGTTCACGCTGGCGCCCTGGGCGGTCCGGGAAGAGGCATTCGTCGCCGTCTTCATCCCAAGAAAGCCGCATAGCCCGCTGAAGAACCCGCCCGTTAGAAACGCCACGGGCACAAACGGATTCTGCACCCCGTAATAGGCGCAGGCCGCGAAGATGGCCAGTAAGATCATAAATACGAGCGCTACGACGCTATACTGCCTGAACAAATACGCGTACGCCCCCTCGCGGACATAGCGGGCGATTTCCACCATTCTCTCGGTGCCTTCCGGGGCCTCCATCACCTTTTTGTAGAAGAACCAGGCAAAGCCCAGCGCCATTAGCGCCGCGGCCGGGGCAATCCACCAGCTCCACGGCGTGCCGGTCAACTCAGTCGATCCTGCGCCTTCAGCCGCCATTGCCACCGTGCTAATAGCAAGACTCGCCGCTGAAAGGCCGACAATACTCTTGAGAATTTTCACTTTTGGCTCCTTTTTCAACTCGTTTCCAGTTTCCATTCATTCCGGTCTCGGCGGGATTGTCATACGTCCAGCCAAAAAGAACCGGTAGTAAAACAGATTCCGCCGTGTAAGGCAAGCAAAGAATCACGAATTCCAAGTGGCGGGGGGGGATTTTTGCTTGCATAGGGCGGGTAGCATCTGTTATACTAAGGTTTTATCGTGTGAAGAGCCGTTAGCGGCTTTGCACATACGTCAAGGAGGATCCTTTTACCGGCAGAAGATGTGGATTGCGGGCTTGTGCACGCGTGTTCTGAGATTTTTTGGTCTGCGGATGCTCACTTTTGGCGTCGGCGGATGTGAAAGGAGAGAAGTGATGAGAGTGCTACTGAGTTTTATAGTTTTTTTCGGACTTTTGTCGGGCTTGTGCGGTTCAGCGGGCGCGGCCGTCTGGAAGTGGAACGATGATTTCATAGCGGCGTTTGTGGATGCGGAGGGCATCAACCGGCATCCCGGTTCTACGGAGCCGGGCGAGCAATTCGACGGGCAGATGACGGGCACTCTTAATGTTCGCGGTCCCGGTGTGGATGTGTATTACGAGCTTGTCGATGGAGGAGGCAATCCTGTGGATAATTCGGTGGCTGGGCTGGAGGTCTGGAAGCCGGACGGCGCGGACTGGCTGGGCCAGGGTCCGACGAGCGGGCTGGGGCTCGTGACTCAATGGAGCAAGGCCCTGCACATGGATGCGACGGGATACAATTCATGTGAGATTCCGCTATGGTACAGAAGCGGCGCCGGCGCGATCGATGTGCGCGCATTCTGCGTGACGGGCACCGCGGTCGGCTGGACGGAGACGCAGATAGACTCGGCGACGGTAACGCTCAATCAGGGCGAGGGGACCAGGCTGGTGGTCGATTTGACGGCGGCGCCGGATATTACTCGGATGGTGAAAGTCGGGGTGGTGGTAGAAGCGCACGACAGCGCTATGAAGGGGGCGAAAGTGACGCTGCATATAGGGTCGGTTCCCGTGGAGACGGTGCGAATGGAGAATTACGGGCCGAACAGCGATTACAGATGGCTGGACACGGCGGACCAGGCGTACAGCAGCGCCTACCAGGCGAGCTATTCTTATGACGATGCGAACGTGGTTGTCACCTACAACACGGTGGGCGAGGGGCTGAGCGGGACGCTGACGGCCAGGAATCTCAAGCCGAATTTCGCCTATCAGTTCAAGCTGATCGGCGAACAGACGCATCAGCTTGGGGATACGAATTACGGCAGCAACGAGTTGATCGGGCTTAACGGCCGATGGTGGCGGCAGGAGTGGACAGGGTCATCGTGGACGACGGGATGGAACCTTAACAATAAGGGTGACGGCTCATCGCCGAACCCGAACGACCTGGTGTATTATGACAGTCGCGACATCGCCGACCCTATTGGCGGCAGCCCTACAGGGCTTAGGTACTTGTACTCCGGTTACCGGGTGTTTGAGTATTTTATTACGGACGAGAACGGCGATGCAACGCTCGAATACACGGTGAATAACTGCTACCACGTCCTGTGGAAGACTTCTCAGCACAGTCCCGGGTCAAACGACGGGCCGGTCGCCTCGCACACATTCGACGTTGATCCGGGGGTGCATGCGCAGTACGACACGAATTACGGCGAGCAAACGGTTGGCGTCTTCGGGGAATGGGAGCGATTGCCGAAAGACGGCGTGGGACTGCTGCCGGGCGACTACACGTGCTATGTCCTGCTGACCGAAGAGTCATTTCACGGCAGCGGTTTGCAGGGCTGGTGGGCGCATGCGATGAAGGGGAGCGTGCAATTCACCATCGTCGGCGAAGCGGAATGCACCGCGCCTATCAAGGGCGATTTGAATGACGACTGCAAGGTGGACTTGAAAGACCTGGCGGAACTTGGTAAAGTGTGGCTTCAGTGCAATCTCGATCCGCCGGAGGCGTGCTGGGAATAGGGTCGGTGGACCACTTGCTTTTCAGATTGCAGGGATGCTATGAAAGGTCGCAAAGTCACAGCACATTTGGGCATCATAAAACGGATTCGTCGTAATTTTGCAGTGGCGGCGTGGAAGCTGATGTTCTGGGCAGCTTTTTCCCCGCGGCTGGTCTGCTCGGTCTCGGCGGAGGATTCCTGGCCAATGCTGGGGCACGATGCTGGGCGGAGCGGGGCGACAGCGACGGAGGTTCGTCCACCTTTTGAGCGGAAGTGGTATCGGCTGTTCGGGGATGAGGGTCTGATGACGGGTGTTCAGCCGGTCGTCGCGGAGGGCAAGGTATTCGTCGGGACGATGGCGGGCAGGCTCTATGCGATAGACAGCGAGAGCGGAGAAGATGCTTGGACTTACAAGACGGGCGGGGCTATTCTGCACACTTGTGCGGTGGCGGGAGGGAAGGTCTTCTTCGGCAATACAGAAGGGCGGGTTTATGCGGTCGGCATCTCGGACGGCAAGCCAAGCTGGAGCTTTCAGACGGGAGTTGCGGTGTGGAACAGCCCTTTGGTCCATAAGGGCGTCGTGATTGTGGGCGGGCGAGACGGGAAGGCTTATGCTATCGATGCCCAGAGCGGCGGGCTGAGATGGGCCGCTGATACCGGCGGTGCGGTTCTTTCAAGCCCGGCGATGGATATCAGGGCGGGGAGGGTTTATATCGCAAGCGAGGATATGCGCGTCTATGCGTTTGATTCCGGCAGCGGACGGCTGCTGTGGCGAAGCGAAAAGCTGCCGGGGGTGAGCTTTCGGGGTTATCATCCGGTTGTGGGGCCGGACGGGTCGGTGATGGTTACTGTTACGCCGGGGCTTTCACTGGAGTCATTTGACCCTATTCTTTACGATATGGTAAAGGAGATATTCGGGGACTTTGCGAGTTGGCGGCATACGAAGGAAGAGAACGAGCGGCTGCGGGAGGAGAATTTCAAATTGCTCCAGAGGCCCGAGACTTATGAGGCGCAGCTCAACTATATCACCGAGCGGCTCAAAGAACAGCCCGCTTACCAGACGTTTTTTGTGCTGGACGGGGAGACGGGCAGACAAAAATTCGTTACGCCTATTGTCTATGGTGAGAGCATGAACGGAACGGGCGCGCCGCCGATAGTTACGCCGGACGGCAAGGTGTTTGTGAAGTTTCAGGCGCTTTTGCGGAGCCGGTATCAGCATTACTCGCCCTTCTTGAACGTTGGGTATCTTGATATTTCTACGGGCAGGATAACTCCGCTTATGGACCAGTCGCGGACTTACGGATGGCACGATAGTCTGCTGCTGGTGCATGATGAGCAATGCCAGTTGTGCGTGGGCGGGCGGGTGCTTATCAATACTCACCAGGACAATGTCAATGCGATGGATCTGGATACGTTGATAGGGTACGGCGAGCCTTTTAGCAGGAGTATCCACGAGCCTCAGCCGGGCGAGGGGTTGGGGATAGTGCTTGCTGTTATGCGGGGCGAATCGCTGCCTGTGGGGAAGGAATGGCTTGCTCGTGGGACGGCTGTCTATGGGGGCGGATCGGCGATAGACGTGCCGGTTTCGATAGCGGGCGACAGCTTCTATTACATCCCGACTCACGAAATAAACGCGGGCGCAGCGGTGATAGCGTACCGGATGAAGGCGGGCGGGCAGGCGAGCAAACAATCGGATACGCCTTCGGCCAAGCCGACGGAGGAGGAATGGAAGAAGATTCAGCAATCGCGGTGGGATTGGGATATGCTGGGGATGCCGCGACTCAATCACGTTCTCAAGGCGCTTCCTGGACAGGTCGCAGGGACGCAACAGCTGCCCGTTGGCGAGATGGGCGGCGAGCCGGCTATCGCGCTTAGCGATTCGCAGCTCGATGCGTTCATCTGGGAGGAGCCCGTTGTGGCATTTGCCGATCAAGGCGTGCCGGAAGCTCTGAGGGGTAAGCTGGCCGAGGAGGTGAGAGAGCTGATTTCGAGAGACTGGCGGCCTTTGGTCTTTCCGGCGGGCAAGCATCCGCGGGAGGCGTATCGCTTTTTCGTCGAGCCTACGGAGACGCTTTACACTTTGGCGCGGGCGTATAACTATATCGATGCGAACCTGCAGAGAGAGGTTATGCGATATGTCGAGCGGCTCAGCTCTTCCGGCGGGCCGCTGGACGGGGCGACGGGGCAGCGGGAATTCGATGCGGGCAAGGGGGCTGTTCGCTCTTTTTATGATGTCCCGGAAGAGGAGATGTTTCGCATTGTCAGCGATATAACGAGGAACGACGTTGCCCGGCTGTATCCGCTTTGGCTATGGGGGCGGGCCAGCGGCGACTTCGGGAGAATCGAGCGCAATTGGAAGGAGCTGCGCAAAGTCGTCGAGAAGGGACCAAACAAGTTCGAGGAGGATTGCCGTAACGGGT
This sequence comes from Sedimentisphaerales bacterium, assembly GCA_016933985.1. Lineage (GTDB taxonomy): Bacteria > Planctomycetota > Phycisphaerae > Sedimentisphaerales > Anaerobacaceae > JAFGCD01. The sequence continues at coordinate 5,252 of JAFGTU010000452.1, forward strand.
ATATTGCAGGGCTGATTGCGTACTGCCGAATGGCGAGGCAGATGAACGACGAGGCGGCTGTGGAAAAGGGCTTGGCTAAGGTTCGCGATGCGCTTCGGGAGCGATTGGTTTACGAGTATGGGCATTGGAGGGGCGGAGTTATCTCGATGATACCGGTCCAACGCTCGATATTCGCTCGCTGGCGACATTTGACCCCGGAGATGGGGCGATTCCTGGCGACCCATGCGGGGCGGATACACAGGCACCTGATGGACGTTTATGTCGATTACCATCGGCCGACGTGGTTCTTGGCTTGGGGAGTCGAGACGATGTGGCGCAATGAGAGCGCGTTTGCGTTTCCGACGATGGCTGCGGAAGTCTTTACGGCTCGTGCGATGATTCTCGACGAGCCGGCAGAGAAGTTGGAGGGGTTTGTCGATATTCCGTGGTGCAAGGCGGATCTGTTTCATATCCAGAAGCTTGTCCTGTGCATGGAGGCACATGGCAAGACTTCCTGGCGGAACAGTTTTGGGAAGCAATAAGGCACGCTTATCTGTCATCAATCCGCAACGACCCGACGCTGATGGACAAGTACACATTCTGGTATTACAAATACCAGGGTGATCCTATTAGCGTAACCGACACTTATGAGATTATGAATTTTCAGAATATGCGCAGATCGAATTGACTCTATTCGTAAGTGATCACCGCAGGGGTGGCGGCTAAACGAGGAGCAAGGGGGTATTTGTTATTGGTTCACGTTTACGAGTTTTGTTACGCCATAGTTTCGGCTTGTGAATGCGTCTGCTGCGGGGAGCTGGTCTCGCGGGATTACGATTAGGGGATTATCCATTTCGAATTCGATTACATCATATTTGGAGTCGGGCCTGAGCTTCTGGGCGGTTAAGATGTCGGCGATGGAGCGTATGGTCATGCCGTTGAATTTGCTGACGACGATTTGTCCGAGATCTTTGTAGCCGAGGTTGACGGGGGAAGGCAGGACGTAGCTGAGTATTACGATGTCGCTGCGGTCGGGGGTCGGCTTGAAGGCGAGGTCGCGGTAGTAGTGATAGAGGTGCGGGGAGACCTTTCCGCTCCAGTCGTCGCCCCAGCGGGTAAGGTATTCTCGCGTCAGCTTTTGAAGGATGAATCCTGCGGTGATGACGTATTCGGGCTGGCGGTCGTACTCGTGGTAAGGTATGAGCATTTCATCGGCGCGGAAGTTCTTGATGTCGGCGTTGATCTGTTGCTTTTTTCCGTCGCGCCAGACGGCGAATACGACTTTATCGCCGACGCTCTTACAGGTAATGAGGTGCTCGAAGTCGAGCTGCTCGTACTTTTCGTGGCGGAATCGTCCGTAGGAATCGAGTGCGTAGCCGTCGATGGCGAGTATAACGTCGCCTTGTTCGAGGACATCGGAGCCGGTTCCGAGCGTATAGACATCGCGGACATAGACGCCATCCTTTAGAGATTCGGGCATTTTGAGGAAGGCTCGCATGGCCGGATCAAGAAGCTCAGAAACAGCGAAGCCGACGGCTCCGAAACCTTTGTAATCCTTCTTTGCGGCGGCGGCCAGGAAGGCGTTAATGACCTTGCCTGAGATCAGGCCGGCCTCTTTGTTGTCGTTGGCCCAGTAGGCAATACCTATGGCTTTAGAACCGATGCAATACACCTGGCCCGTGCTTGTGTTGCGAGAGGTATTGGCGACTACGTAATGCAGACGTTTCTCATAAGAAGCGTTAGTCTGCAGGACGCTTGCGCGATCGAGATATGCTCGTCCGTTGTATATTCTGTTGTCCGATGAGAGCCAGTAGAAATCGACCTCTGCGCCCTTTGGGTAGTCTTCGGAGAAAACAAGGGGCTTTAAGGGCTCAGTCATTGAATTCGGGTCGAGCTCGATCAGGCACAGATTGCTTTCGTAATCGACGAGCTTGATCTTTGCGGGTATGAATTCGTTTTGTCCGAGCCTGAGGGCCTTTACGTACGCGAGATCGGCGACGTTCCAGGCGGTTGTGAGCACTTGGTATTCGCCGACTGCGCATGCGTGGGCGTGGTTTTGAGTAAGGTCTTTGCGTCTCCAGGGCTGTATTTGCTCGTAGCCGTAGAAGGATATTTCGAGGGATACGACGGACTGCTTCATTGCTTCGGTTAGCGCATTCCTTTCGGCGGCGATTGCCGGACGGAGAAACGCCGTGACCAAAGCGAATACGATTGATAACAGGGCTGTTTGCTTATTCATGAATTTCCCTCCAGTCTGGTCTTTGCGGGTATCTGGTATTTTTCGAGTACTTGGCGATGCCTCAGCCGGGCCTTTTCCGCGTTGACGGGCAAAGTTCGATTGTCACCCATAAACTTGAAACAGTGGAAGCCGTCGATGGGCTGCTCGAAGGCCTTTGGGATATCGTCAAGGCCCCAGATAGAGATGCCGTTGATACTTTCCACGACGAGGCTCTTGAAATCGCCTGAATAGGAGTTGATTTCGTCGGGCAGTATTTCAGCGAGGACGACATACTCTTTTCGTTGCCGGTCGGTGTTGAGCTGCATTGAGTTGTTAAAGAGGTATCGCAGGTAGTATGGTATGTCGGTGATCCAGTCTCGGCCCCATGTTTCAAGGTAATTCCGGGTTGCGGGGACGAAGGTCAATCCGGCGAAGCAGACGTATCTCGGAGGCTGGTCGTATTGTCGCTCGTAGGCGAAGATCGGTCTGTTGAGGGCTGTTGTTGCGGTCTTGGTGATTTTCTCGCCGCGGCGATAGAAAGTCATCTCCACGGTGTCGCCGATCTGCTTTGTCTCGATGGCTTCGGAGAGGTGGAGTGTCAGGCCGTGTATCCGCACCATTCCATCGTTGTCAACGTCGTATTCGTCGATCTGCGTTATGACGTCGTTGGGTTCGAGCATAGATTCGACGGAGCTGTGCATCAGGGTTGAGATTACTACAACTCCGTCCTGGTCGGGGGGGACTTTGAGGTAGTCTTTGAAACTGTCGCTGTGTAGTCCGGGGTATAAGACGACTCCGAGCGAGCCGAAGCCGTCGTATTTTCCATCGTCTATGTCTTCGAGAAAGTGGTTGATGACCGTTGTCGGGATCATGTAGCCGATGTTGTCGGCCAACTGGAGTCCCTGGAATGCGACTCCGACCACTTTTCCGTTCTGGATGACGGGGCCTCCGCTGTTGCCCGGGTTTATTGCGGCGTCGGTTTGTATTACGAGATGCGAGTCGGCCCCGGTGTGGACGTAGGTGTCGGTCTCGATTCGAGATACGACGCCCTCCGTAACAGAGACGTGGTCTCCGCCCATGGGGAATCCGTAGGTTGAGACGGTGCTGCCGACCTTTGGAATGCCTGCGAATTCGAGAGGGATAGTGTCGTCGAAGAAAGCATCGTCGTCCACGGTCAGTATGGCCAGGTCGCAGTCGTGTCCTGCGAAGGCGACTTTGGCGGGGTAGCGTTTTGCGACGTTTTCCTTTCTCAGCTCGATGTACCTCCAGTTGCTTACGTTATGGGCGTTGGTAAGGATTCTATTGCCCGATATAATCAAGCCGGAGCCTGATCCCTGAGTCATCGCCTTTTGCTTCCAGGGCATTGTGTAGTCGAAGTCCTGCTTTGCGGTCCTGATCAAGACGACGGACTTCTCGTAGCTTCGCTCCGCTTGGTCAGCGGAGACAGCCAGGCCAGCCAGAAATGCAAGGACTAATCCGGCAATAAAGAGTTTCGTTCTTCGACAACTCATTATGCGTTCTCCCAAAAACCTACTATTCTCTTCTTCAGACAAAGAGCCATCCCCAAGCCCCACGGGCTTGAGGCTGCCACCCGGTCATCTCTTATTGCGTTACGGCCAAGCGGCCGAGACCATATTAGGCGTGAAAGAGAAAATTTGAAAGAATATTTTGCAGCCATCAAGGCTGTGGAAATGCAGAACTGCGGCGACGGGCTATTTGCCTTTTCGGAAGAAGCGAAACAGCTTCGAGAGGCTCAAGTCCGCCCGGCCGGCCTTCAGGGGAAAGATTCCCTTTTCCACAAAACCGACTTCTTCAATAGAGTAGAAGGCGTCCGGATTGAATTCCTTGATCAGCATTACGAGGTTTCGGACCTCCCGGCGCGGAACGATTGTGAAGAGGACTTTGACCTGTCCGTGTGTTCCGTGTCCATCGACACAGGTCAAGCCGTAGTCGCAGAGTTTGAGTTTATCGACCAGGGGCGATGCGTCCTTTTGGGTAACGACCCGGACAAGGACCACTCCGAGAGAGAGCCTTTCGGCTATGCATATTCCGACGAAGTTGCCCATTGCGAATCCGGCGGCATAAGCAATATAACAGGCAGGATTTGAGAGATTCTTCATTATCTGGCCTATTGCGAGGAGCCAGATGAGGACTTCGAAGAAGCCGACGAGAGGGGCGAGGTACTTCAGCCCTCTGGATACGAAAATGACCCTGACCGTTCCCAGGCTGACGTCCATGATCCTTGCTGCGAAGATCAGCAGCGGCAGGAGCGCCCAAGTATAGAACCAAGCATCGGCCAAGATCACATTGCACATAAGTCTTCCTCGATAATTGAAGGCGGAATCCGGCGTCGGTCAGCGAGCGGCTTATGAGGCCTGACTGTTCGCTTGAGACTTCCTGGACGTCTTGTCCCGTATGTTCTTAAGCTTTCCAAAACATATTAGCTCATCGCCCTCAACGATCTTAGTGTTTGCCCGCGGATTGGGGATTGTCTCTCCACCCCTGACAATGGCCAGTACGGTAATATCCTGGCTTCGCAGGTCTGATCCTGCGAGGGTCTTATCGAGGACGGGGTTTTCGGCGGTTATGGTTATCTTTGAGACGCCATATCCTCCGGTTGCGAGCAGGAGCTCTTCGAAAGATACGGGCCTGAATGCTTCGCTCTTCATAAGCCTTTTTCTGAGCACGTCCGTAAGTTTCTTGGCGAATCTGGTGTTTGTGAAGATTCTGTAGATCACATAAGCGGCGGTTAAGATAATAACAAGGTTAATGAGCGGCATCAGGGAGACAAGAAACGCCGGCAACTGAAACGGCAGAATGGGCCTTGAGAGCCTGTCCCCTATGACCATGTAAGCCCTCAGTGAATTGGCCAGTGTGGCAATCAAAGTGACCAGCCCCGCGTGGCCGATTATAATAAGGATCGAAGCAATGCGGCGTCTTTGCCGGTCGCTCGTGATTAGCTCAGCCTCTTTCGTTGTAAATCCGGTTGCCGTAAAGCACGACAAGGCCTGGAACTTTGCCACCGACCACTCAAGTCCGGTCAACTGAAAGGCTATCGCGCCTATCCTGACCACCACAAATGAGACAACGAGGACGGTTATGAACAATAAGAGGTTCATGGTTCGCTCCTGTTAAAGGTCGGCTGCAATATCGGCACGGGCTAATTCACAGCCACTTCTTTCTTCTGAAGCATATTAACATAACAACCGCTATGGAGACCATTACGCCCCAGGCGGCGGCATAACCCCATTTCCATTTCAACTCCGGCATGTACACGAAATTCATTCCGTATATGCCGGCGACAAAAGTCAATGGGATAAAGATGGTTGCGATGATTGTCAGCACCTTCATGACCGCATTCATCCTGTTGCTGATGCTTGAGAGATAGATGTCGAGCATGCCTGAGATCATGTCACGCAGACTTTCGATAGTGTCGATGATCTGGATTGTGTGGTCGTAAACGTCTCGCAGGTAGATGCCGGTAGTCGCCTGAATAAGCGGGGATTCGCTTCTTTGGAGGGCGCTAACGACTTCTCTAAGCGGCCAGACGGATTTGCGAAGAGATATCATCCTGCTTTTCACCGAGTGAATCTTGTGCAAGGTTCTCTCGGTGGGATCTCCAATAAGCTCTTCTTCTATCGATTCTATCTTCTCGCCGACTTTTTCGAGTATTGCGAAGTAGCCGTCAACTATTGCGTCTATCAGTGAATAACACAGATAGTCGGCGTTCATTTTTCTGATTCGGCCCTTGGCATTTCTGATTCTCTCCCGGATCTGGTCAAAGACGTCTCCGACGCGTTCCTGAAATGAAATGACATAATTCGGGCCAAGCACGAGGCTCACCTGTTCGCTCTCAACGGCCTGGTTCTCCTGGTTGTAGCTGAGCATGTTGAGCACGACAAAGAGGTAGTTATCGAATTCCTCATACTTCGGCCTTTGACCGGTATGCAGGATATCCTCAAGAACCAGGGCATGAAGCTCATAGTGGTTTCCGAGTTTCTCCATTAACCGGACGTCATGAATGCCGTCTATGTTGATCCAGGATACGGTGGGCGTCGTTTTGAAGGCGAAGCAATCCTCAATTGTCTTGACCTGCTCTTCGTGGAAATTGTGCTCATCGTAATCCATGTACGTTATGCGTATCGGACCCAGGTCTTTGTCGCCGACATAGACCAGCGTTCCAGGGGGCAGGCCCGCCTTTTTCGAGCGCTTCTCCACAAGCTTCGTTCTAACTGCCGGCTTTTTCATTTTCCACCTCGCTGAATACGTCGTTTGGATCGGCGCAATACGAGAAAGCCGACGAGAGGAGATAACTCTCGCCGGCTGTTTATCTGCTCAAGCGGACATCGCCTGCTATTTGACCTTTTCGGTGGCGGCCCACTCGACTCCACGGACGATCAACTTTTGAACGGAGGGCGTCATCAGGGCCTTGCGGTCGTGGCCGAAGGCGTTATGGACCACTCGTCCCTTGCCGTAGTTCAAGGTGAATACGAGGGGCTCGGTTTTCTTGCTCCAATCGGAGTCCGCAGTGACCAGGACGTTGATTTCGCCGTCGCCCTGGAGCTTTGCGTACAACTCGTCGTCAACATCGAAGTCTTCGAGACCGGCGGTGATGGGGTGCTCGTTGTTGGCGATCTTGGCCTTGAACGGAACTCGCGGGCCGTGGCCTGACGTTCCCATTATCCATTTCCGTCCGCAGAGCTTGCCGAATTCATCCCACTTGGCGAACGAGGCCGTGGCCAAATGCTGCACGAAGAAGCCCTTTCCGCCCTTGACGAAGTTCAAGAGATTATCCTGGGCTTGCTTGGACGGCATGGGTATGCTTCGGGCGTAGATCAGGAAGGCGATTACGTCGTATGCCTTCAGGGCGGTTTCCGATTCGAGGATCAGCGGGTCTTCGCACACCTTGACGTCGAATTTCTTCGAGGCAACGAGTATCTCCCTGGTCGTCTCGGACATCTCTCGCCAATTGTGCGCCCCGACGTCATCGCCTGTAATCAGCAGGACTTTGATCTTTGCGGGTTCCTCGGCTGCAACGAAGGAACCGGCCGCCACAATGCAGGCCAGAGCCAAAACACAGATTAAACGCCGCATTCTATTTCTCCTTTCTGAAACAATAACCACAATAAACCGGCCATCCCGCCTCATACGGAGGCAATAGCCGAACGAATCTACGTTCTCGGTCTGTAACTCGCTATATGATAACAATCCGGCCCCCACACGCAAGAAGTATCGCCGCCTTTACGCCCGAGCGGGATAACAACGGCAATATCGCATCCAACGACGCTTCCCAAGACATCACATATACCTTCAACTGGGATAACAAGCTGAGAAAGGCCCTCTGGAACACGTCTCCCGAGGATTCTATTGAGATCAAATACGACCCCTTCGGCAACCGCGTCTATAAGAAATCCACGGCCGCCGGCTCGGCTGCCGAGCATAAATATATTGTTGACATTACAGACGATCTGCCGGTAATATTGATGGACCTGAACCTGACCGATAGCTCTTTGAAAAAGAAATATATATATGGGGATAGGCAAATCCTGGCCCAGCACGATATCGATGACGACGCCCAACCAGCCCAGGACGATAAGTACTTCTACCTCCACGATAGGTTAGGCTCGGTTCGTCTGGTGATTAACGATAGCGGCAGCGTCGTTAGTCACTATACTTATGAGCCATTCGGAGAAGTGATCGACGATGACGTAACGTTCGTGAACGATTTTCTCTTCACCGGCCAATACTTCGACTTCGAGATAGAAGAATACGTAAGCGTTCACTCAATATTGGTTAGTTGAGATAATTTTAGTAAACGGGTTTCTTTGTCCGATAATTACTATATGGACAAAGACAC
>JAFGTU010000453.1 GCA_016933985.1 Sedimentisphaerales bacterium
AGACATTGCCGTGCATATCGTAAAGCCCCCAGGCGTTGGCCTGATATTTGCCCACATTATCTGTGACAATCGACCCGTCGTTTACTCCCTTGACACTCGGAATCCACCTCGGCGAGTCGCCGCGAGTCAGATTGTTGACCCGCTCGTCGGCCAGGTTGGCGTGCCTGCTGAAATCAGCGTCAACACCGCCGTAGTTCATATCCGTATCGCTGCCCGCCCGACATGCATATTCCCACTCCGCTTCGGTAGGCAGCGTAAAATTGCGCCCCGTCTTTCGGCTGAGCCAATTGCAGAAGGCCGCCGATTCTTTCCAACTAACGCGAATCACAGGCTGCTTTTCCCTGTCGGCAGCCTCGCCCCGCGCGCTCTGGTCTTTGTTATAGACACTGATATAGCCGCTCTGATGCGTCGGGTCAAACAGCGAATACTGCGAATTGGTCACCTCGAATTTGGCCATATAGAAGGGCTTATCAATTCTAACGCTGCTCATCGGATACTCATCGGCGTATCCGTCGGCAGAGCCTATGATAAACTCGCCGGCCGGTATCAGAACCATCTCAAGCTTAACGCCCTCGGCCAAGTCGAAACTCAAATCCTTCGGCAGGCCCGCACGCCCCTGACGCTCTTTGGCATTCTCGATGCTCATCGGCCAATTCGCAACGGCCGCGCCGAAGGCGGCTCTCCGGGCAACCGGCTCGGGCCTGACAAATTGAGCCTTCTCAGTCAGGATCGAAGGATAGACCTCAGGCTCTTCGGGACGATTGGCGTAGAGTTTTCGCATATCGAGCCTTCGCTGCTCGAAGTTGCCCGCAATTTTCCGGTGTTCGCTCCATGTGCCGTGGTCCGGGACGTTCAGATCGATCCATGTAACCAGCCTGTCCCAGGCCTCGGCGTCCAACTTGACATTATGATGGCCCTTCTCCAGCATCTGAATCAATTCGCTTACGCTCGCATGGTATTCGAGCGGCTGCTGCATGAAATAATCGCTCTCAGGCCCGGGCCGGCGCACATACGGATGCAGTTCACAATACGAAGGAGTGAAATTACGGAACGGGCTCGGGCGGTCCGTCGTGAAATTAGGCCTGTCATTATGCTCGCCATTGTGGCAGCCCACACAATACTCGTCCAAAACGGGCTGAACTTCACGCTTGAAACTGAATCCGCGACGCGGTCCGTACCAAGGCTCTATCTCAGAAGGCTGGCGAACAGCGGCAATGGTGGGCTTTGCAGGTGGAACAGTGCTCTGACTTTCATGGCAGCCCACGCAAGAGAGAACCTCGCCCGGCATGGCGGTGAACCAGCTTCGCATAATCTGCAGAGCGCGCCCGTTCTCGTCGACAGGCTGAGCCGCAATAGGCGTATTCGCAGGGACCCTGAAATTGGCCGAACCGTCCGTCTCGACCGGCACCGTCCCGAGGGTGCGACGCACGTCCCATGGGCCGTCGATGCCGATATTGATATGCCCGCCCATCTGAGGATACGCATAATGATATTCATAAAGCCGCAGCTTCTTAACAGTGCCCCGAGGAACACCGTCAAGGCCCCGGCCCGCATAGATATCGCTCAGATATACGAGCGCATCCTGCCTCGCCAAATCCACGCGGTCCGGAATCACCGGCGGACGAGGCCTCTGGCGAATCGGAACTGGCTCGAAAAGCCGGTACCCGGGCTCCTCCCTGAGAAGCAGCATGTTGTCGAATATATCGACCAGATAAATCCCCCACAGCGCCGCTGGGTCAGGCTGCATCGCCGTGAGGAAGTACTTCTCGCTCAGAGGATGAGGGTGCAGGAATTTAGGCCATGAGTTGTTCACAATCTGATCTGCGATAAGAGGCTCGACCTTCTTGCCGTATCCGGGAATCCTTTGGACGGCCCCGTCGGCCTGCTGCCTGCCCCGAGCCGGATCGAAAATCACCAGTTCACCCATACGGGCAACCCCGTGATGACCGGAGATCACCGCCACGACGGCAGTAGCCTGATTCGGGATCGGCTTGGCATAGAAGAATGAATTAGGCCACGGAGAGTTGCTGCCGTAATACTCCGTCTGGTTGCTGCCGTCGGGATTCATATGGAAGAGCAGTCGCGTAAAGTAATGCGGCGAGTCGGAATATTCCCATCTCGAATAAAGGACCCTGCCGTCGTTTAACAGCGTCGGGCACCAGTTGTGATCCTGATCGAAACAAACTTGACGGATTTCCGTGCCGTCGGCGTTCATCACGCAAAGATTCGCAACGGTATTGCCGCCCCCAACGCACGGAATACCCTGAAAACACCGCGTCGAGTCGAAAACGACCCGCCCGTCGGCAAGATAGCAGGCGTCGTAATTATCGACATCGTCATACTTGCCGGGCGTAACCTGCCGCAGCCTTAAGCCATCGACTCCGATTTCCCATATTTGCCATCTATTGTGACTGCCCGGCATGGAAAACAGCATCTTGCCGGCGTCAAAATGAAGATCGACGTCGCCGACAAATCGTCCGTTTTCAGGCCTGTACAGCGTGCTAAGCCTGCCGCCGGCGCGCACAGGCGAAAGAACCGCTATCTCGTTGTCATAGCCCGTCCTGGGAAGCGCACAGTTGCCCTGCCAGTTCTGCGGCAGTCCCTGGTCGCTCTCGACGCTTCGCTTGACAACAAGAAGCTTGTCGAAATCAAGCAGCGGATTGCCCAGCAACGCCTTCTCTCTCAATTCGAGAATCTCCCCGCCAATCTTGACAATCGCATCCTCATCGCCCGCGTTCTTGACGGCTTGATAGGCTTCTTGCAGTTCATTCAGCCGCCCCAGCAGTTTCGGACCCTGTTTGTACTTGAGGGGAAAACTCTCCGATAAATCCCGGATTGCCCGCTTCACCGGCTCGATATCGAACTTCTCGAGTCCAGCCAAGGTCTTATTCAATTCGATAGAACGATAATAGAGGCCGCGGACCTCATCCAGCTTTGTCGGCCCGGCGGCGGCGAGCTTCACTGCCTCGCTCTGCAGCTTCTCTGTACGGCAAGCTCGTGCATAACGATTCGCCAATTCCCTCATATCCCCTTTCTCCCATGCGCGATCCCAGATTCCGTCCTTCTGCTCAAGGCTAATCTGCCGCTGGGCCTGTTCCGACGCGAAATCTCTCGCCACCAGCTCCCACAGCCCCTCGCGCCGCTGCAGGCGAGGCGAAAGAGCGGCCTGGCCGGGCTCAGCCGATGTCGAAAAATAATAGCCATGATCGCCGGTCCGGTTGTATATCTTCAGCAGCAATTGATTCTCGCCTGCCTTCAGCGGCAGATCGATCTTGTTCTGGTTCGGACTTACCCCCCGTGCCGCGTTCTCTGAAAGCATTCGCTTGCCGTTGAGATACGCCTCTAATCCGTCGTCGCTGCCCAGATACACCGTCAATTTACTATCGGCGCCGACGCTTATGGTTCGATACAGGAACGTCGCAGCATTATCCCTGCCGGCCAGCTTCATGACGGTGCCGTCCTTGTGGTTCTTTGCCGGATTCCACTTCATCGACTGATTATATGCCTTCAATATATCGACCGTGCCCGTCTCGAATCCCGGAGAAAAGTTGAAACCCTCTCTTCTGCAATTGATCGGCCCCAAAACATACCACGGGCCTAAGTCAAGTTTCCCCGCATACTCGTCTGCATGCTCGCTTTCCCAGGCAGACAGGGCCTCGAGGCTGCACCGCAACGTCTCCTGCCAGGCGTCCTTGGGCTGATAATAGGATGGATCGGCGGCGAAAACCGAACCAGCTAATACGATACCGACAAACAACGTCAGGACTGTCTTACGCAAGACCATACCGAACTCCTTAATGCCCATCTCGTGCAATCTACTTCGTACAGGGCCTTTGCCAATTCCACATTGTGCCCGTTCCGACAGCATAGAAACCAGCCGAAAAGGCCAACATGACCAATAATCAACGCCGATGAAGGCTTTCAGGCCCATTAGCCTGATTATTTTACCATATTTACCCCACGCCTTCCACCCTTTTTCAGCCCGTTTTCGGTCATTACACTCCGCCATCGCCTGCAACGTGCCCTTGCACGCCCTTAGAATATGTGAAGACCAGGCAAATACAGCCAGCCAAAAAGGGAGCGTGATTCTTTGTATTCGTATGATACTCCCCGGATTTGAGACCAGCGTATAAGGTGATAAGTTGTGTATAATTCTATTAGTGAGGATTTTTGGAAGGCAACGG
>JAFGTU010000053.1 GCA_016933985.1 Sedimentisphaerales bacterium
ATTCTCGTTCGTATGCAGTCGCTGGCTGAGCAGGCTGCCACCGGGTCGTATTCCTCCGCCCAGAGGACTATCATGCACAATGAGTTCGATGAGATGCGCCTGGAGATCGACCGTATCGCCGGGGCGACTAAGTTCAACGGTATCAAGATGCTCGACAATACGGATACGGTCTCGATCCACTTTGGCGAGCTGACCAGCGACAAGATCGACGTCACCGGCAGTAATATGACCAGCGCCTCGGGCGGCCTTGCCATTACGGGCCTGACCATTGATACCACGGCCAGCGCCAAGGCGGCCTTAGCGTCGCTCGATACCGCTATAGGCACGAAAGACACTGCACGGGCCAAGTTCGGTTACAAGATGAACCGTCTTGAAGGCACCGTCAATGTGCTTAACATTCAGGCTGAGAACCTCCTGACAGCCGAATCCCGTGTTTCCGATGTCGATGTGGCTACCGAAATGGCGGAAATGACCAGGAATCAAGTACTCGCACAGGCGGGCATAGCAATGCTGAGCCAGGCCAATGCAATGCCACAGATGGCGCTGAACCTGCTCGGCAGATAAGAGCGGCATTTCGACGTGGCACAATCTAAGAGCCGATCTTAATAACCTCTCGTCGGCCCGAGACCTAGCGAGTCGGTTGTGGGCAAGGAAAGCAAAGCAGGCAATGTCCAGCATTGGTGATGCAGCCTGACGCCGACCACGGCCGAGGCAGCCGGTCGAAGCCAAAGGGTTATTAGGATATGCTCTAAGGCCGGATCAACGCTGGCAAAGCTGTTCTTGCCCCGGTCTGTTCTATTTCAAAGGCCAAGCGGGCTGAGTATCTTCGCAAAAAAAAGACTGCCGCAAAATCGCCTTCTGTGCCGATGTTGGTGTTGTAGATTGAAAGGCTGATTTCGTGTTCAGACTTGCAGATGCGCTGACCAGAGCGGGGCGGCTGAGTGAGGCCGAGCAATGCTATAAGAAGATGCTCGATGCAGGCCCAAACGCCGCAGTGTATAGCAAATTAGGCTGCCTGTGCCAATACACAGGACGACTGTCAGAAGCCCTTGAGTACTGGCGAAAGGCGGTTCAGGCCGAGCCGGGCAGGCCCGAACTCCTGGCAAACCATGCCAGGGCTTTGATGGAGACGGGCAGGATGGAAGAGGGTATCGAATTGTTAAAAAAGGCGGTGGAGAAGATGCCCGAAAACCAGCAGGCTCGCTCGAATCTCCTGCTTCGCCTACATCAAATGCCGCAATTGGATCGGCAGACGCTCTTGGATGAACACAAACGATGGGCCCGGGCTCACGCCTCTGCAAATCAGGCCAGGACCGATCACTCCAACGAGCCGGAGCCCGAACGAAGAATTCGAATCGGCTACATCTCCCCGGATTTTCGCAGGAATTCCGTGGCGTATTTCTTCGAGCCGATTCTCGATGGACACGATCGTCAAGACGTGGAGGTCTATGGCTATGGCAATGTGGAATTTACTGACGAAGTTACCGAGCGCCTGATAGATAAGTTTGACTGCTATCGAGATGTTCGCAATCTCGACGACCAGGCCGTCGCGGAATTGATCGAGCGCGACCGGATAGATATCTTGGTGGACCTTGCCGGGCACGTGGGCGACAATCGTCTGCTTGTTATGGCGCGCAAGCCTGCGCCGATTCAGCTTACATATCTGGGCTATCCCGATACCACCGGCCTGACTGCGATAGACTATCGTCTGACGGACGTCCTTGCTGACCCGCCCGACTCTGGGGCTCAACGTTTCTACACGGAAGAGCTTGCTTTCCTGCCGGATGGTTTTCTCTGTTACAGGCCTCCTGATTTCGCCCCTGTCCTATCGCCTCTCCCCGCTGCCGAGGCCGACCTGCTAACCTTCGGTTCATTCAACAATGGCTGTAAGATCAATCCTCCGCTAATCAGAATCTGGGCCGATGTGCTTCGGGCTAATCCAGACTCACGTCTTCTACTGAAGCTCAAAGGAGGCGACGATCCGGTTATCGCCAGCAATTACTTGGAGCGATTCAGAGATGGGGGTATGAACTGTGACAGAGTGGATATTATCGGCTGGAAGACCCCGGAGGAGCACCTGGCGGCTTATTCACAGGTTGATATCGCTCTTGATACATATCCTTACAACGGCACTACGACGACCTGTGAGGCGTTGTGGATGGGTGTGCCCGTCATCTCGCTTGTCGGCGAATGTCACGCCTCGCGGGTTGGCCTGAGCATATTGACTCGGCTGGGCCTGGAGTTTTTCACCGCCTCGACGCCGCAGGAATATGTCGCCAAAGCGACCGCACTTGCGACAAACCTGCCCGCCCTTGCCCGGATTCGACGCACAATGAGGGCGAGAATCGCAGCATCGGGACTCTGCCATGCAAAAGGCTTCGCCAGGCAGATTGAAGCGGCCTACAGGAGAATGTGGTCCAGATGGTGTCGATTAGGGTCGTCAAGGAGAAGAAAAACCTGTGAAGCCGAGACGATGGCCGAATACCTGAGATAGCCATCGGCCTCACCGTTGCCCGTAGTTATTCTTACTGATGCCACTGGCCCGTAAAGGGCTCGTAGAATCTCCTCCACTCTCGGCTGTACCATACGGGGGCCGAAGGCAGGCCTTCCTGCCCGAGGGCGTTAACGGCAACGATATGGTAACGCCGGGTATGATCGCCCGCCGTCGAATCTGAGAATGTCGCCCCATCTATCGGATCATCGGTCAATCGGGAAATGGTGTCTTTGTCCCACTGTCCGTCCAGCCGATAAACCCGGTACCCCTTCAAATTCTTCTCAGGATTCTCAGCCCACTTCAGCCGGCATGTTGTCCCGTCCTCCTGTGCGAAGACCCGGCGGGGCGACGATGGGATCGTCAGGAAATAAGGTGAAGGGCCGTTTGCCACGCCCAGTGCATTTACTGCGCGGATGCGATACGCAATGACAGCAAGACGGTATGCCCTGCCGCTGTGGTCCAGGTGTTCATCATACAGACGATGCTCCTGCAAAGCGGGGCCTTGAACCGGAGCCGGCTTGCTGAGATCGACGCTGTCCTTGAATGACGGCTCCTTCAGAAGGTTGGGCGTAATCCGCTTAAAAGGCCCAATTCGCCTGATCGCGCCGATAGCAGGGTCGCCCAGGGGGGCGACTTTGGACTTGAGCCGCTTCAACTGGTCCTCCGTCCAGACCTCGACATCGGCCCGCTCGATATAGTACCCGGCGATATCGCTTTCCTCGGGCGCAATCCACGACAGTAGCACTTCGCTCTCAGAGAGTACAGAGACCACCGCATCCTCGACAATACGCGGCTGAGTGCGGACTTTTATGCTCGGTTCACTCAAACGCCCCTCATTGGTTGCACGAACGCAGTAATAATAGACCTTGCCGGTAGCCAAACCCGCATCCTCGTATCGGCTCCGCTCGACATCGACCGAACCAATCTTCTGGTAATTCACGGTCCAAGGCTGCTCGCCGCTGCCGCGATAGACCTCATAGCCGGTTATCCCGGAAGACTTGCTTGGCTTCCAGGTCAGGACAGCCGAATTCTCCATCGTCATTACACAAAGGCCTTCCGGCGGAGTCAATGTCTCTGATTGGGTCTTGGGATGGTCGAAGCAGTACGTCCATATCTGCTGCTCGGGCGGGCCCGGATCGGAGCGAGTGCGGTTCTCTAAGATGGTCAGACCCAGCTCCGGCGCAAACGCCAGGACGCGTGCTCGATTACCGGTGGGGTCGGGCTCCAGCAGCGGATTCATCCTGGTCCATGTGTTCTTGCCTGTATCGTAGGTCCAGGTTTCCAAACGGTGTTTTGCGTTTTCATCTTCTCCCGTGCTGATCTTCACAATAGCCACGACCACATTGTTCAGCGAGTCGAATGCAAGCACCGCGTCGTTCTTGTCGGTCGGCGGGGATGCAGCCGGTTTGAGGTCTCGCCATTCGTTTCTGCTCAGATCGTAGCCCCAGGTCCGTGGGTCGTCGATGAACTGAGCGCCGAACATAATGTGCAACTTATGCGCAGAATCATATACCATATTGCCGCTGCTGCGAAATGGGGGCTCGTCTGCGGGATTCATACGTGTCCACGTATTGGTATGCGGGTCATAGACTACGGTGCCTTCCTGACTGCCCTCTCCGCCGAAGACGACAATGACCTGTGCATCGCTGTCCCAGGATGCACAACGCAGGCCCGATACGTGAGGGGCCGGCACCGGCCTCAGCTCGCGCCATCGATTATCGTCAAGGTCATATACCCATATCGTGGAATTATTCAGGTATATCTCGCGGAACCACTGCCAGCCGTGGTTGCCGCTGAACGCCGGAAACCGCACATATCGGCTATGAATCGGATCGTAAACGTTCTGCTGAGCGCAGCAGACCCCCGGCGGCGATATGTCCGGTTCTTTCAGTGTCCACTTAGCTGTGAGCGGATCGAAAGTCCATATCTCGGAATACTGGGCGCCGCCGCCGCCTTGATTATGGCCCCCGTAGCGAATGAACAATTTGTGCTGGTTGTCCCAGGCGCACGCCCCTTCGTAGCCGAGTCGCGGACACGGCGGCGTCTCGCCAAGAGGGCTTCGTTTCACCCATGTATTCGGCGGTTGTTCAAGGTCCGCTCCTGCAAAAGGCCCGCCCGGAGCAAAAATCGTAAGACTGAAAATGAAAAGATGTGCTGTTCGGCTATTCATCGAATATGACCTCCCATTTATGTTAGCACTTTCCAGCCCGAATACCAACTACCGACAATAGCTCGAAAGAGACAAATAGGCAACACCAAATCATTCTTCCTGCGTCATTGCCGGTTCAGCCGAGCTCGGCGTGGCAATCTCATAGTCGCAATGCTTGTGAAACGCGGTACTAAGGGGCCTGGTGTTCAGTCTTGCTTTTCGGCCAGAAACCTCACCCACTTTGCCCAGGCGTCATTGTACAACTCGCGGGCAACCAGAAAGCCGTCGTTGTGATCGCCCAGAATTTCAACAAACTCCTTCGGTTCGTTCGCAGCCTCGTAAAGCTCAACGCCGAATTCAAATGGAACAACCTCATCGTTTCGGCTGTGAATGATAAGAACAGGACAGTGAATCTCCTTGATATAATCAAGCGTCCTGTAGCTGAATCGCGCAAACCGGCGAACCGGCATATAAGGGCAGAACCTCGCAGCAATATCCGCGTATGAAGTGAAGCTGCTCTCGATAACCACTCCTCCCACCCTGACCGTCGCAGCCAATTGCGCCGCTACGCTCCCGCCCAAAGACCTGCCGAACACAATTATCCTTTCCTTGCGTATTTTCTTTGTTTGTGCCAGCCAGTTGTATGCCGCGAGGGCATCGAGATATGTCCCTTCTTCGCTCGGCGTGCCCTCGCTATTGCCATACCCCCGATAGTCGAAGATGAAACAGCTCAGTCCAAGCTTGTTGAGGATGCTTATGCTGTCAAGGCGATGCGTAATATTGCCGCCGTTGCCGTGACAGAACAGCACTGTAAACATCGAATTCCCCGCAGGCACCCACCACCCGTTTAGCGTCAAACCATCCTTGCTCTTGAAGGTTATGTCCTCATAATACAGGCCCAGCTCCTCCGGGGAATGAAGAACCTCCCTCACGGGACGATACAGAAGCCTGGACTGCACACAGTAAAGGGTCGCAGCCCAGCCCAGATATGCCAGTAGTAACATACCGACGAAGTATGCAAGCTCCGGCCACACAGCTCTATCCCACCAACGCCAAATCTCAAATCAAACGTCTCACCCGAATCCGAGGGGAACAAAACCAAGGTTGATCGGCATTCTAAGCCGTTGTCAAAAATAGAACAAGACCTAATCCCCGAGAGAATCCCAGACAGCAACCTTGCATCCGCCCCGCAGCACTATCTCGACGCATATTCTTTGGCGAATCGCCGCGCCGCGCCGCCAAGCAGCTCCCGGCTGTGCTCCATCGCATAGTCAAGAGATATCTTTTTTGTTCGGCACTCAATCGCCGCTGCTATTCCAAGTCTCTGATATTCCTCACTGGTCGTCTTCACCTGGCCCGCTATCACAACAGTCTGAGTCTGAGACTCACGAGCAGCCTTTAGAATCCCGGATACAACCTTTCCTCGCAGCGATTGCTCGTCGAAGCACCCTTCCCCCGTCACAATCCAGTCCGCCGAGGCAAGTTCCGCGCGAAGGTTGCTCCAGGTGATTACTGTTTCTATGCCTGATACGATAGTCGCATTCATAAAGGCCACAGCCCCCGCTGCCAGCCCTCCTGCCGCTCCGCCCCCGGCCAATTCGCTGATCTCGCAACCTAATTGACTTCGGAGAACCTTTGCCAGGTGCAGCAATCCTCTTTCAAGCTGCTCGACCGTTTCTCTATTGGCGCCCTTCTGCGGCCCGTAAACCCTCGCAGCCCCTTCGCTGCCGCAAAGCGGATTATCCACGTCGCACAAGACCTCAATCGCAGGAAGCTTACAAGAACTTGGCGCGACTATCCTTGCGATATGTTCCAGCCCGCCTCCGCCCAGCGAAATGTCTTCGCCCCCTCCATCGAGAAACCGCCATCCCAGCGCCGTCGCGGCCCCCACACCCCCATCCACCGTAGCACTGCCACCCACAGCCAGGAGGATCCGCTCCGCTCCATACTCAACAGCCTCCTTGATAAGTTCTCCCGTCCCGTAAGTCGTGGTCCTCAGAGGATTCAGTTGGTCGGCCTTGAGAAGTTCGAGTCCGCTGGCTTTGGCCATCTCAACAAGGGCGGTTCCTTC
>JAFGTU010000454.1 GCA_016933985.1 Sedimentisphaerales bacterium
CTCGATGTTTACCGCACGAGTCCGAGATATTCTCGAAACCGTTTCCTACGTACTTTCGGCAGCCGCATAAACGGCTAAACCCCACTAATAGAGATTTTAGCGTTAATTTAGTCGAGGGCAAGGGCCACTTGAAAAGTAAAGTGAGCAAGGTTGATTTCTAAAAAGCTGATAGAGATGACATGCCCTTAAATACGGCATCTATTGTAGCACAAATAGACCCTTAACGCAAAGAAAAATGTAAAAAATCTAAAAACATGGGTGGGGAACTAAGGACAGAAAATGGTCGGCTGGGACGGCCTTTCTTGCTCTCTTCCGGAAGTAGTCCAGGGCCACAAAAAGTGGCGTATCTGGGCTTCCATCCAAGTAACTACAGCAAACCGTCCCGGCCTTATCCTGCACCTAAGTGTTTAGGACCGTCTGCTGCTGGTATCAGCTTCTGGCGGCTTTCCCTTGCGGGGTAAGCTCTTTGACCTTGCCAACCTGAAAGGAACGCTATGCCGTACTATCCACAATACCAGTGTGGGAAGAAAGAACGTAACGTCAAAAGTTTTGTCAACATGACAAAACTCCTTTCTCCTGGGCCCATTCCCAGGTTACCTGTATTATAAAGGAAGTCCCCCATCTACGCAAGCATAAAAGCACCCCGAGAGGTAGTGAACAAACTCCTGGGGGGTCCATGTGGTAGAAAGGTTGAAAAACAGTCTCCATGCGCAGCAATTCTTGGTCGGTCCGTAAGGTCCATTGGGCTTGATCTCATTCTAATAGAGATCAAAAACCATCTATTTGTGTATCTGTGTGGATTATGAAACCCCGACGTTGTCGGTGCGACAGTGTGAGTAGGTCCCTCGACTGCGCTCGGGACAACGGTGGGGGCGGTGGGATTGACTATTTTCTGTTTATTGACTCAAACTGACCGATTGGCCTTGTCATACCTGCTTTCGCAGGTAACCAGTGGTGTGGCGTGTGAGTGGATTGCCGCCCGTTCGACTTCGCTTTGTGCGGGCTTCATTGCCACGTCCGAGTGCGGATGGTGAATTGGAGGGGCAGCATAAGCGCGGGCGGGACGCCCGCGACACTTTATGTTGTCATGCCAGCGTATAGATTTACGGGCTGGAAGCCCGTGGGACCACGGCCAAGATGGCCGTGCCACCATGTAGGTTACATGGCCATACCGCCGTCGATACAGAGGATTTGGCCTGTTATGTAGCCGGCGTCGTCCGAGGCGAAGAAAGCGGCGGCTTTTGCTACGTCTTCGACCGTGCCGAAGGAGCGCATTGGGATTAGCTGCTTTGCCCCTTCTTTTACGGGGTCGGGGAGCTTGTCGGTCATGTCGGAAATAATGAAGCCGGGGGCGAGGCAGTTTACCGTTATGTTCTTCTTGGCAAGCTCGCGTGCTGCGGTCTTTGAGAGTCCGATTAGGCCGGCTTTGCTGGCGGAGTAGTTGGCCTGGCCTGCGTTGCCCATTACTCCTGAGACGGAGCTGAGCGAGATAATTCTACCGAACTTGTTGCGGACCATAGATTTCGATGCGGCGCGGATGGCGACGAAGGCGGCCTTGAGGTTTACTTCGATTACCTTGTCGAAGTCCTCATCGGACATTCTCATCAATAGCCCATCCCGCGTTATTCCTGCGTTGTTGACGAGGATGCCGATTCCGCCGTGCTCTTCGGCGAGGGCTTCGAGGGTCTCGGTGAATTTCTCCGTGTCGGTGATATCGATGACCCTGGTTATGACTGTGAAGCCGGCTTCTTTGACGATGGATTCAAGCTCGGCGAGCTGGTCGGCATTGACGTCGAGGCCCGCGACGATTCGGCCCTGCCGTAGAAGCTCAAGAACGATTGCTCGGCCGATGCCCCTGGCGGCGCCGGTTACTACTGCGAGTCTTTTCTCTGCCATTCCAAATCCTCCATGATTTTGACGCCTGGCGCCCCGTACTGGGCTTCGCGTATTTCGATGCGAGGCGCCTGGAGCAGGTTTTTTAGTGCTTCTGCCGTGCTCAGATTGGTGATTCTTGTTCTTCTGTTGATTCTTCGCATAAGTCCGGTGAGGACCCGGCCTGGGCCTATCTCGTAGAATTCCTCGACGCCGTCGGCGAGGAGGCGCTCCATGCACTTTTGCCAGAGAATGGGGCTGGTCAACTGAAGAGCCAAGCCGTCGGCGATTGCCTGGGTGCTATCGTAGTATTCGGCGCTGATATTTGCGATGGTCTTGACGCCGTCGGGCTTTGCGATTTGGATGCCGGCGAGGGCGTGCCTTAGCGATTCGGCGGCGGTTGCCATCATCTCGGTATGGAAGGCGCCTGCCACTGCGAGGGGTATTGCCTTTATTGCATCGTATTTAGGGGCAAGCTGCTGGGCCCTTTGACATGCAGCCTTTGTGCCGCTCAGGACGACCTGGCCGGGGCAGTTGAAATTGACCGCTTCGAGGAGCTCGCCCTGGCGCGCTTCGGCGCACAGGCGGGCGATTCTTTCATCGTCGAGGCCCATGACGCTGAGCATTGCGCCATCCGTAGCGTCCGCTGCAGCCTGCATTGCCTGGCCCCGCCTGTAAACGAGTCTCAAGGCGTCTTCGAAGGTCAGGAGGCCCGCCGCGTAAAGCGCGGTGTATTCGCCGAGACTGAGGCCCGCGGTTACGTCGGGCTGCAGATCCTTTGTGGCCGGAGCGACTCTGAGGACCTCGAGTATTGCCGCTGAGGTTGCGAAGATTGCGGGCTGCGAGATGGTAGTTGTGTTCAATTCCTCGGCAGGGCCTTCAAAGCAGAGCTTGGACAGGTCGAAGCCGAGGATATCATTTGCATTCCGGAAGACCTCGCCTGCCGCCGGGAAGGCGCGGGCAAGGTCGGCGCCCATTCCCACGAGCTGGGCGCCTTGCCCCGGAAATAGAAATGCGGTTTTCATTATCGTTCCTTATTTCTTCGTATGTCGGATGTAGTATGTCGTGTGTCGTAATTTCACGGGCTTAGAATTCTATCACGTTTGCCGCCCAGGTCAGTCCCGCACCGAATGCAACGAGTATTATTATGTCCCCTCGTTCTATTTTGCCGGTTCTTGCACATTGGTCGAAGGCGATTGGTATTGACGCTGCCGAGGTGTTTCCGTATTCGGCTATATTTAGGAACACCTTTTCGGGGGGCAATTTCAGTCTCTTAGCTGCGGACTCGATGATCCTTGCGTTCATTTGATGCGGGATGATCATCTTGACGTCATCCGTTGTCAGCCGGCATTGGTCGAGACATTCTTCGACGGTTTCGACGATTCTTCTGATGGCCTGCTGATAGACTTCTCTGCCGTTTATGTCCATGTAGATTTTGTCGGGGTCGTCCAATTCCTTTTTTGCAGGGTGTCTTGATCCGAATGCCTGGCAATTGAGAGCCTGCCATCTGTCACCTTCGGAATAGTTGGTGCTGTAGATTATTCCTCGGCGTCCGTCGTTGGCCCTTTGCAGGACTACGGCGCCGGCTCCATCGCCGAAGAGTATGCAGCTTTTTCTGTCTTTGTAGTTTGTGATTTTTGTTAGAGTTTCCGCGCCGATTACGAGGGCGTTTTCCATACGGCCCGTTTCCATAAACTGCTGGACTATGGAAAGGGCATAGACGAACCCGCTGCAGGCGGCGGCCAAATCGAATACCCACGCGTTCTTCGCTCCGATGGCCCGCTGCACGAAGGAAGCCGTCGAAGGAAATACCATCTCGGGGGTGATAGTGGCGACGATAATCAGGTCGAGGTCCTTAGCTTTGAGGTTTGCCGTCTTGAGGGCCTTCTTTGCGGCATTGGTCGCGAGCAGTGCGGTTGTTTCATCGTCGGTCGTGATGTGCCGGGTCTTGATTCCCGTGCGCGTAGTGATCCACTCGTCGTTCGTATCGACTATTCGGGAAAGCTCGTCATTGGTCAGAACCTTTTCAGGCACAGATGCACCATAACCGGCAATGACCGCGTGATATGTGGAAGTACAAGGATCAGCCAGCTTGCTCATCAGGTGTCCTTATGGAAGTCTCAGAGAGGTATTCGACGATTTTGCCGTTTATGTTCTCATTACTGCACTTCTTGGCGGCGAGAATAGCGTTCTTGATAGTCCTTGCCTTGCTGGAGCCGTGACAGATCAGTCCGGTTCCATTGATGCCGAGCAGCGGCGCTCCGCCGTATTCGTTGTAGTCGTATTTCTTGTAGATCCTTTTCATAATGGGCTTGAACTTCATCGCCAGGCGGAGCTTTTCTTCGAGCAGCTCGTACTTTATAGCTTTGAAAAGGCCGTCAACAAGCCCCTCGGTAAGCTTGAGTATGACGTTTCCGACGAATCCATCACAAACGGCGACATCGCAGACACCGTTGAAAATATCTCTTCCCTCAATGTTGCCGACGAAATTGACGTTCTTGTCGGATTTGATCAGCTCTCTGGCCTTTTTGACGACTTCGTTGCCCTTTGCATCTTCCTGGCCTATGCTCATAAGGCCGACGCGCGGGCTTTCTATTCCGAGGAGATTCCTTGAATATATTCCGGCCATGACTGCGTATTGATAGATGTTGATCGGCTTGCAGGCGATGTTTGCCCCGACATCACATATTGTTACGGGGCCCTCGAAGGTTGGGAAAACGACTGCTATGCCCGGACGATTTACTCCGGGCAGTGTTCTGACTCTCATCTGCAGAGCAGCCACGCATGCTCCCGTGTTGCCGGCGGAGATAACCGCGTCGGCGAGGTTTCTCTTAGCCAGCTTGGCCGCGATGGAAATGGAGCTTCTCGGCTTCCTGCGCAGAGACTCGACAGGCGGCTCGTCCATCCCGATCTGGTCGGGCGCGTGCTCGATGACAATGGCGGTCCCCCACGATTTCTGCGAGGGCAGACGCGGCTGGATAATATCCTGGGGTCCGACGAGAATCAATTGGTCGTCGTCGGCGAGGAATTCTATCGATTCAAGCGCTCCGGTGATAATTTCATCCGGCGCGTTGTCTCCACCCATTACATCAACGGCGATACGCATCGGTTAACTGCTTTCCTTCTTGGCAAGGTCGAGTGTGATATTTGGATTCAGGTATCCGCAATTGTCACAGGCTGCGTGCGGCAGCTTTGCCTGGCTGCACTTTGGGCAGACCGAATAGTTGGTGGCTTTAAGCCGCTGGTGGCTTCGCCTCGATCTCGTTCTCGTCTTGCTGGTCTTCTTTACCGGTAGCATTATGCACTACTCCATAAACTATGTTCCATTAGTGAAAGGGAATACTCAGGAAAACGTGAACAATAGCGAATCGGCGGGGTGATGTCAAGGGAAATATGTTTGAAAAGAAGACCCCCGCCACTTGGCGGGGGTCGGTCGAAAGGGAAGCCCCGACCGCAAGTCGGGGAAATCTCTGTGTAACGTGTTTTTTTGCGCAATCATCGCTACAAAGGCGATGACGCGTCAGACCGCGGCCGCGACCGTTTAACTACGAATCGGGATTCGCCGCAGTTGCGTAAGGCGGTATCGTATTTGAATACAGCGGCGAGGAGCGCAATTGCCATAAAGACAACGGCTGAGATGGGCGCCTCAATCAGGCCAAAAGCCCGGTGGCACGCTGGCGGCTTTACAGTCACCCCAAGTCTCCATTCATACCCTTAAAGCTCTAAGGGGGGCCGTCCTTGTATCGGCCGCCTCCTTGGCCGCTCCCGCACAATGCGAGAGCCATCCTATAATCTATAAGACCGTGTAGCACAAAAGTCTGTAGGTGTAAAGGAAAATCTTTTGGGCAGGAACGGCCAGAACGGCCAAACATTGAGGGTGCTTGCGCGATATACTTGATTTCTTGATAATCCCTCCAACGATTGTGCCGGGCCTTCGCGAAAATCCCACTGCATAGGGCCGGCAGGAGGATGAGGTTAGACCGCAACAGAATGTTAAGTTCTTGATAGGAAAGCCTTTATGAATAAGAGAACATCTGCGGCGAGATTGCGTTTTTGCGGCTGATTCGGAATACCCGGCGGCGGACCTAACGGCCATTGCAGCAAAAGTTGGCGTGATACCGTGCGAATTCGTTCGGATGCCGGCAGGTGCGGAATATTTGTCCGGAATTTTGTGGGAATTCCACTTGAGTCTTGCAATTAGCCGCTAAATAATGTAAGAACGATACAGTAATTTGTGCGGTGGGAATGAAGGTTTGCTATTTGAAGTTTGGGTATTGTCGCCGGCAGGCAAATAATGAAGAATTGGCGGGCGTAATTATGGCACGTTATCGACGCGGCAGAATGGCCCTCTACGAGGTCATGAGCAAGGCCAAGGAAAAGCCGGGATATAAGCGGACCTTGGAGAATATCCGTGCAGGCAGGGCGGTCGAGAAAGAGCCGAGTGCGGAAAAGGATGAATCTACTGTTGCTGAGGCAACGGTTGAGCCGATTCCGGCAGTCGTCTCGGACGAGGCAGTTGCCGCCGAGCCGGAGCGGCCGGCCGAGAAGAGCAGTCTGTCTGTCAAGTGGCGACGCAAGCCGAGGGTCGTGCAGTACAACCAGGGTCGCGTCGAGTTTTCTGTGCCTTATCAGCTTGGGATCGCGGTCTTGCTGGGGCTTGTTGTCATTGTGCTTCTCGCATTTCGGGCCGGGCAGCGATGGGCTGCTACCGAGAGCGTTGGCGTCGAAAGCGGTCGCCCGACAG
>JAFGTU010000455.1 GCA_016933985.1 Sedimentisphaerales bacterium
CCTGGAGCACAAGTATAATTCGACGGCGCTGTTCTTGGTCAGCAGCGTTTGCGAGGGTATCTGCCGGTATTGTTTTCGAAAGCGAGTCTTCATACACCCGCGGAGGACATGCCTGAAGGATATATCGGCGGCAGTGGACTATGTAAGGGGGCATGAGGAGATAACCAATGTCCTGCTGACCGGAGGCGATCCGCTGGTGCTGGCGACGTCCAAGCTCAGGGACATTATTCGCCGGTTGAGGACCATCGAACACGTTGAGATAATTCGCATCGGAACTAAAATGCCGGCCTTCAATCCGTATCGGATTCTGGACGACCCGGCGCTGCCGGAAATGATAGAGACGTACAGCACCGAACACAAGAAGATATACGTGATGACCCACTTTGTTCATCCGAGAGAGCTTACCGAACCGGCTGCGGAGGGGGTCAACCTGTTGCAGAAGGCCGGCGCGTTGGTAGCCAACCAGACGCCTCTGATTAGAGGAGTGAACGATGCTGCGCACGTTCTGGCCGAGCTGCTGAGAAAACTTTCATTCGTCGGCGCTGTTCCCTACTATATTTTCCAATGCCGTCCTGCTGTCGGGAACAAGGCGTACACCGTGCCGGTCGAAGAGGGGTACAAGATTGTCGAGCAAGCTAAATCTCTGGTATCCGGGCTGGCTAAACGCGCTCGGTTCGTTATGTCGCATTCCACCGGGAAGATTGAGGTTGCCGGCATGACAAAAGGCCGCGTGTATTTCAAATATCACCGCGCGGCCGACGACACCGATAGCGGGCGGTTTTTCGTGGTAAGAAGAAATCCAAATGCTTACTGGCTTGATGATTACGATGAAGTACTCCGGGATTATGCAATCGATTTGCCTTACAGGGCATACGGACCGGACTAAAGGGGGAACATCGGAATGTGTTTTGGCGGGCCGCCCCCGCGAAGAGTGACGAGAATGGGACATCAAGAATGAGGACGGATTTGCGAATTATCTTCTGTTTTGTCGGGCTGTGGCCGGCGGTATGTTTCTCTGAGCCTTTGAGCGGATATAGCGCCTACACTTCGTGGACTGATTGGGCGCGTCTTAGGGTCGGCATCAATACGGGTCTGGCTTCGAGTTATGACCGCCAAGGCGGCAATGACGACTACAGCCACTACGAAGAGCCGAACGGTCTTCGCACGGGCAATGAGATTGTTACAGCCGCAACGCTTTCGGGACCGGGGATTATCTATCGGTTCTGGATGCCGCACTTGACAGCAAAGCGAAACTTCATTGTGCGGATGTACTTTGACGGCGAAGAGGCGCCCCGAATCGATACCGACAGCCTCGATTTGCTTGGCGGAGCGTTCGGCTATTTTTCATCACCTCTGGTTACCACTTGTGCAGGCGGCCAGGTGTGTTACGAACCGATTCCTTTTAGAACATCTGTTCGAATCGAGACAGAGAATAAGGCCAACAACAGGCATTATTACCAGTACAGCTATTTGAAGTATCCGCCGGAGGCGGTCTTGGAATCCTATACTGAGACACTGACGCCAGAGCAGCAGATAGACAGGGCATCCGTCGTGTCTCTGTTTGAGAATGCGGGTGAACATCCGGCCGGCAGTAGTCCCGCGGCGATTGACATCGTTATACCGGCTACTGTAATCGAGCCCAATTCTGGGATAGACTTGGCTGATTTGACTGGTCCCGGCATCATTCGCCGGCTTAATGTAGGTATGGCAGACGCCAATGAAGCCGAATTGGACGGCCTGCGATTGCGAGTCTATTACGACGACAGCACCGAGGCGGCTATTGACGTGCCGGTGGGCGATTTCTTCGGAGCGGGCAGATCGCGCGCTCTATATAAGAGCATTCCGTTGGGAACCGATTCAAATGACGGCTTCTATTGTTATTGGCCGATGCCTTTTCGCAGGTCGGTGGCGGTTCGGCTGCATAACACGACGGATTCAAACATTCCGATAGACTCGGCTGCGGTTCAATACGAGCCCGCTGCAAACCTTCATGGAATGTGCTATCTGCACGCAGTTGAAAACTCTTCAGCCAAGCAGCCCGGGCAGATTTACCATTCGATACTCTCAACGACCGGATGCGGGCATTATGTCGGCGGACTGCTCTATATTGAGCAGGATAATTACAGTTTCTACATGTTGGAAGGCGATGATGTTATTACTGTTGACGGCAACGATATCCTTTACGGCACGGGGCTGGAAGATGCCTATAACGGCGGCTACTACTATAATTGGGTCGGCGTGCAGGCCGATGAGCCCGAAGGAATGTATCCTCAATCGGCTATTAGGCCGCTTCACGGGATTCTCTATGTGCATCGTCAGGAGGGCGTTCAATATTCAAGGGCGGACCAATATCGCTGGCGGATTGCCGATTGTGTGCCGTTTTCGCGATCTATAGAGGTAAATATCGAGAACAGATATGCTCCCGACGGCAGCGAATGGACGTCTGTGGCGTTTTGGTATCAGTACCCGTGCCGCAAGGCCGATTTCGACGGTGATTGCGATGTTGACTTTCACGATTTTGCGGATTTTACATCGTCTTGGTTGAACAGCGACTGTGCGGACCCGGACTGGTGCGGCGGGGCCGATTTCGACCAAAACCGCCGAGTCGATATGAACGATCTGGCAGATTTCTTGGATTGCTGGCTGTGAGGCTGCGTATTATCAGACCGATTGGGGTGCACGTCTTGGCAATTACGTTTCGAGTAAGCTTCGTCTGGCTGGTTGCTTTGTTGTGGGGCGGGTCGGCCTTTGGGCTGGAACCCAACGAGATACTGGTGATTGTCAACAGGAACATGTCCGATTCCAGCCGGGTCGGACGATACTACTGCGAAAAGCGAAACGTTCCCTACGAGAATATTTTATACCTGCATCTAGACAAGAGACTTATTGAGGGTATGAGCAGAAAGGCTTACGAAGAACAGATAGCTGAGCCGGTCCGCAGAGAGCTGGTCGGAAAAAGAACACTCGGGCAAATAAGGTGCCTGCTCACAACTTATGGTGTGCCCACTAAGATCGGACAGCGTGAACCGCTCCAAGGCCGCGAAGAAGAGTTGAAGCGGCTTGAGCAATCATTCAAGCAGCAGGAAGAGAGAATTAAGCGATTGAAGCTGAGTGATTCGGGCAATAAGGCCAAGGCTGAAGATGAGCTGAAGCAAAGCAAACAGATGCTGGCAATGCTGAAGCAGCAAATCGATTACATCAAAGGCCGAGAGACAAACGCTTCGGTGGATAGTGAGTTGTCGATGGTGCTGGCCGGCCATTATGAGCTGTACCGCTGGCAGCCCAATAAGCTCAAAGGAAATACGTCGGGCCTTGACTTTGAGACTCTTATGGTCAGCCGGCTCGACGGACCAGGTTGCGAGATAGCTATGGGCCTTGTCGATAAGGCGCTCAAGGCGGAGAAGGCCGGGCTGAAGGGCGTCGCCCACGTCGATTCGAGGGGTCTAAAGAATGACAAGTTTGGCTCGTATGGCTATTACGACCAATCTCTACGAGATATGGCAATGCTAACGGGGGTGCTGACGGAGATGCCGGTCAAAGAGGAGCGAACGGGAGAGCTTTTTACACCGGGCGCCTGCCCGAATACGGCCATATATTGTGGTTGGTACAGTAATGGGAAATATGTTGACGCCTTTGATTTCGTCGATGGGGCCGTAGGCTATCACATCGCAAGCTCGGAAGCCACCAAGCTTCATGATCCGAACGGCACACAGTGGTGCACGGCGATGCTCAGGGACGGTATAACCGCGACGTTGGGCCCCGTGGCCGAGCCGTATCTTCACTCTTTTCCCGAACCAAAGCTGTTTTTCGCAGAGTTGTACAAAGGGACGTGTCTCGTCGAGGCGTACTATCGCACAAAACCGTTCAATTCCTGGATGCTTTTGCTGATAGGCGATCCACTATACAGGCCCTTCTCCAAACATTAGTCGTCCGGCCCGGGTGGTCCTTGATTCGCGGATTTGCGCATTAGAACCGCCGTACCAATGGCGACAGCCCCGGCAATCCCCGCCAGAGAGAGAATAACATCGTATATCGGGAACTCTCTGCCGACCGTTAAGGAATACCCCTTTACAAACACCAGAAGGGCTATGGGCGGCGTCAGCGTGGTTATCAGCCATTTGGCCTCAAACCTGGAGATTGTAAGGGTCTTCGATCGTCGGTAGCAGACCCAAATCACAGTGAAAACTGCGTATGAAAACAAGTGAAACATCGCATTTGCGACCGGCACGACGTCGGCGAGTCTCTCCCGTGCGATGTTGGTCAGGCCGAAGATGATCGCAGCTACGAGGACAAGGGACGCAGGCCAAAAGGTCAAATACGTCATTATAATGCAGCTTGTCACGGCGCCGGCCAAATCCGAAACAAAATCCATCGCATCACAACTGCGCCCTACGTAGCTTTGCAGCAATTCGTCGATGATCCCGTATGCAGCGACACCCAGCAGCACCCACCAAACCGCGGCTCTGCGCCAGCAGACTTTGCGCCCCGGGTTCAATGCGATCCACAGTAGAAAGACCAATGTCGCATATGCAAGGAAATGCAGGGCCTTGTCGGAAACACCTGCCTTGTGCACCTTTTCCGGCATGGGAATATGCGCGACGAGAAACAACGTGGGCCAATAGATGGCCAATGAGATTATCGCCAAATTCCAGCGACGTTTTGTAGCCATTAGAATCCTCTGAGTACATTACTATGAATCAAAAGAGCCCGATCAACTCCTACAAGTATTCGCGCAACACAACGCAGGTGGCGTGAGAATTTGCTTTACCGGAATACCAGCGTGAGCAAAGCAACGATGATGAACAGAGCTCCTATGCCAATCTGCACCCATCCGGCGAGAACAGCCTGGCTGCCCGTGAGTTGCTTACTCCGGTAGTGCCGCGTTACAATCGTGCGGCGGTTCTTAACTCCTCGAATGCCGTTGAAAATCAAGATTGGCCCGCCGATAAGCATAATTACGATCATGAAGTATTTTGCGTAGGGCGATTTGTTCAGGTTATCGCCGGCCCGCGCCAGGATGGTTGAGAGTTCATACACGATTCTGAATCTCCTTTCCAATATGGAGGTTGAGTCAACCCGAGCGCAACAGCGTAGTGTTGTGCTAAACAAAGAACCGGCTCTTGCCAAACAAATCTAAGCCCGGCTTGAAAAGTTCCGAGCTTGAAACTCTCGATTCTACCGGGACTGTCTGCGTCAATCAAGCTTTGGCCTGCTGCGAAGCCGGTGGGCGCGGCAAAATAAAGTTTAGTGTGGGAAAGGGGAACTGAGGGTATAATATGGCTGAAAAGTAGTGCATCGCTCCACAGATTGGTTTGGAGGCTTGAAGAATGAAACGTTTGATAATTTCTGCACTTGTTCTTGGCGCTGTTGCAGCAGCAGCTCTTGCGCGATACAACGCCCGGACGGTATCTCCTAAGACCCCTCGGAAGATTATCCAGCTTGCCGAGCCGAAATTGCAGGGTTCTATGAGTTTGGAAGAGGCGCTGGCTAAGCGGCGAAGTGTGCGTCAATACGCCGACCGGGCGGTCGGATTCCCGCTAATCGGGCAATTGGCGTGGGCGGGCCAGGGTATAACCGAGCCGATAAAGGGCCTTCGGACGGCGCCGTCGGCCGGGGCGTTGTATCCGATTGAGCTGTATTTTGCGACTCCCGAGGGTCTATTTCTTTATCATGCGAAGGATCACAGTCTCGAACAGACCATCGCAGGGGATATGCAGAACTCGTTGGGCGGCATTCCGCCGGCGCCCTGCCATATTGTTGTGGCCGGGTCATCGAGAAAGCTCACGGCTCAGTTCCGCGACAAGGCCAAGACTTATATGCTTCTCGAGGCCGGCCACATCGCACAGAATATCTGCCTGCAGGCCGTCTCTCTGGGGCTCGGATCCGTTACGATTGGGGGAATTGACACGCAAGAAGTCGGCAGGGCGTGCAAGCTGCCCAGGTACACAGAGGCGATCTACGTCATTAGCGTGGGCTATCATCTCACAGGCGGCAATGTCGGAGCTGAGGGCAATCAGAGCGCAGCCGGACAAGGGCTTGTAGCGCAGGGTAAAAAGGTGGCCTTGATCATTCCCAGCATAGATTTCCGCGACGACGAGCTGGTCGAGACAAGACGCGCCCTTGAGATGGCAGGGGCCGAGACGGTCGTGGCAAGTTCGAAGCAGGGCACTATAAGGGGTATGCTCGGCAATATGGTCGAGGCGAAGGTTCTGCTCAGCGGATTGCGAGTCGATGACTACGATGCAATTGTGTTCATAGGCGGGCCTGGGGTGGTGGAATACTTCGACGACGCGATGGCAAAGAGTATCGCCCGCAATGCCGCATCGCAACACAAGGTCTTGGCTGCGATCTCAGCGGCGCCTACGATCCTGGCCAATGCCGGGGCGTTAACCGGGCGGCGAGCCACTGCCTTTCTGTCCGAGCAGGAGAGACTCCAGCAAGGCGGCGCAGTCTTTACGAGCACGTTCCTTGAACGAGACGGCTTTATAATAACCTGCGGCGGACCGGCGGCGGCGCCGCAGTTCGGCAGGGCTATTGCAGAGGCGCTCGCAGGCAGGTAGCAGAGGCTTTCCTATCAGCTTGGGCCGGTGCCGGAGTTGTAGCGATTTGTGATGGGCAGTCGGCGGTCTTTGCCGAAGGCCTTTGGCGTGATTCGCACCCCCGGCGGGCACAGCCTTCTTTTGTATTCGTTGCGGTCCACCATGCGGATGACTTTTCGCACTACTTCAGCGGGCAAGCCCGATTCGATAAGCTGCTGAGCCGATCTGTCTTCTTCGACGTAGCCCTTGAGGATTTCATCGAGCAGGTCGTAATCCGGCAGGGAGTCGCTGTCTTTTTGGTCGGGCCGCAACTCGGCGCTGGGCGGCCTTGTTATCACATCGCCCGGTATAACTTCCCGCTCCCATATCTGGTTAATCCGTTCTGCGAGCTTGTAAACGAGGGTCTTCAGGACGTCCTTTATCACGGCAAATCCGCCGGCGGTATCGCCGTACAAAGTGGCGTATCCGACGGCGGTCTCGCTCTTATTACCGGTTGTCAGTACGAGCATCCCGGCCTGATTGCTCAGCGACATCAGGATGCACCCGCGAATTCGCGCCTGGAGATTCTCGTATGCCAGGCCGTCGCAGTTCCAGCAGGAGATAGCCCCCAGTGCATCGTCGAACTCCTTAAGCATCGGCTCTATGGGGATCGTATGGAATTCGATACCGAGGTTCTTCGCCAGCTTCTCGGCATCGCTCCTGGTCCCGGCGCTGTTGAATCTCGACGGCATTGAAATGCCGACCACGTTTTCGTCGCCCAGGGCGGCGACTGCGATGGCGGCGGTTACGGAAGAGTCTATCCCGCCGCTAAGGCCGAGAACAACCTTGTCGAATCCGTTCTTGTGAGCGTAATCCCGTGTTCCTAAGACAAGCGCCTGATACACCTCGTCCATAAGGTCGCCTGGCTGGGATATGGGCTTGCGGAGTGGCTTGATGCGGGCTAAACTATCGTCGATTCCGACGAGGTCTGCTATCAACAGATCCTCATCGAATGCCCGAGCCTTCGCAATTATCCTGCCGGTCGAATCGGCGAACATGCTTCGACCGTCGAAAATCAATTCATCCTGCCCGCCGACCAGATTACAGTATGCAACGGCGCACTCGAACTGTTTGGCGCATCGGCTGATTATCTCCTCCCTCTTCTTGATCTTTCCGAGATGAAACGGCGATGCGGAGATGTTCAGGATCATGTCGATCCGTCCGGTCCCTTCGAGAAAATCGCGCAGCCATTCGACATTCCAGATGTCAAAACAAATTGTCAGTGCGATATTGAGATTCTTAACGTTTATGATGACCGGTTCTTTGCCGGGGTGGAAATATCTCTGCTCATCGAAGACTCCGTAGTTGGGGAGCATGCCTTTTCGATAAATCTTGTTGATTCGGCCGCCGCTTAGAACTGCTGCGGCGTTATACAGCTTTCCGTCGCAGTCCTGGGGAAAACCGGCTACCATCATAATATCCGGGCAGTCCGCCGCGAGCTGCCCGACGGCGCGGCGAATGTCGTCGAGAAAGCCTCTCTTGTACAACAAGTCTTCGGGGGGATAGCCGCAGATGCTCAACTCCGGAAAGAGCAGCAAATCGATGCCTGATTCGGTCGCCTGTACGTAGAAGCTCCGCATCTTCTCGGCGTTGCCAGACAGGTCGCCGACCACAGCATTAAATTGTGCAAGCGCCACACGCACGCGATACTATCCTCTGCTGCTCCGCGTGGTAGCTGCGCTACACAACACGAGCAATTCGCACATAATCTTAGAAGTCGTTCTGAGTGGAATAATCCAGCAATTGACTGAGACTATCTTTACAAACCGAACCGGTAAGCGTATCCAATTTTTCTCTGGCTCTGCCGGCATAAGATTCAACAAGGCGTTGGGTCTTCGATAATACATCCGAGTCCCTGAGCATCGTTTTCAGTCTCTCCAGACCGTCCCGGTCGTCAGATGAGCCGAGCATATTCCTGATTTCTTCTCTCTCGGTCTGCCCGACGGAGCCGGATAGCGCCAACAGTGGCAGAGTCACATCGCCGGCAAACATATCCTGGCCGGGCTGTTTTCCGAGTTCGGCGGTCTCGCCGATCATGTCTTTGCAGTCATCCACTATCTGAAACGCTATCCCGAAGTTGAGGCCGAACTCCTTCAGCGCGGTTTGGACGGATTCACCCTGATTAGCGATAATTGCCCCCGCCTGGCAGCAGGCGGCGAATAACGAAGCCGTCTTCTTCTCGGCAATTAGAATGTAGCTGCTCTCGGAAAGCTCCAGATTGCGCCGCTGACCAACGTGAATAAGCTCGCCCTCGCACATCGCATGGATGGCATCGCTGACACAGGCGAACACATCGGCCCTGCCCCTTCTGCCGATCAACTGAAAGCCTTTGGAATAAACGTAGTCGCCAAGGGCAATCGAAACGTCCTCTCCATAGCGGGCGTTGATGGTAGGCTTGTTGTGGCGCACCGATGCTGCGTCGAGAACGTCATCGTGAATCAGCGAGGCTATGTGTATCAATTCCATCGCAGCGGCAATCTCGATCAGCTCTTGATGATCGCACATACTCTGCCCGGATCCGCAGGCGGCTTTTTCGCAGAGAAACACCAGTGCAGGCCTCAGCCTCTTGCCGCCCGATTCAAGTAGCGCGCCGCCCATCGCCGAAATTGAGCCGTTCTCTGATGCGCCGAGGGTGGACCTCAAGAGGTCTTCCATCGTCTCAAGCTCATCTGCTATTGGGTGATAAATCTCATCGAGGTCCATCGAGTAGCCTTCAAAAAACCTAACCGACGACAAAATCCTGGCCGGGCGATGTGTACTTTACACTATTGAGCAGCACAACTCAAGCAAAAGACGAAATTCCTACGAATTCGGGCAGCGCGACAACAAAGAAGTAATTATCCGTCCGAGGACCAAATCGTCGGCGGGGGCAATTGCATAGCCGTCGCGCAGCAGATATGCAACGTAATATACCGCCTGCTCGTTGGCATCGGTGAAGGTCTCGATTCGTTTGAGTTGCCGGGCGACAGCAGTTCCAAGAGTCCGCGGATTGGCTTTGAGCCACCCTGTAACTGCGTCCCGGGCCTTATCGGGCCAGATCGGCTCGCCGAGAAAGCCCGGCGGGCAGAACCACCAGCATAAGCAATACGAGAATGGCTGCGAATCGGATTCGGCGATTTTCGGCCTGGGCTGCCATTCTTCATCCTCAGCCGTCACTGGCTTATTTGCCTGGCTAAATGGTAAGGTAGTTTTTGCTAAGACAAGCCGGGTATGCCGGCAAATAACGGGTGCGCTTGGCAGGAATCGACAAAAAAGCGGCCTTGTGTTGAACACACAAGGCCGCTTGTACACAATTTCAACAAAGGCGACCTGCAAGCGTTTGCATGCTGTCGGGCCTGCTGAATCTTCCGCCCTGACGCCGTCTTTGCAATCGGGAAGAGTCTTCCATTCGCCCGGACAGGGGCATCAGCGTACCACCGTGAGGCCATTATCAGTCAGCAGCAGCGAGTCAGTCTTGGACTGAGGTATTCTGTTCTGATCAACACCCGTGGCGATACTAAGCTGAAGGCCTTTACGCCTCTCCGCCGATGCTGGGACGGTGCTGGTCCATTGGGTGTAGATATTATCCTCATCAACGCCGCAGAACGATTCTTTCTCGAAGGACGTGTGCCCATCGACAAACAGCACGTTTTGGCCGTCAAACTGATGGGTTACGGCATTTCCGTTCTTGATTTGCTCCCTGTTTCCAGTCACGACAAAAGCGCCCCATGTCGTCCTGGCCGGCGCCTCGCAGCTCTTGAGCCATGGATTGGGGTCCGCCGCCACCGCCATGCCCGGATCACTCTGGGTCGACAGCCCATAACCAATAGGAGGAGTTGCGGTGTTGATGAACGGTGTGTGATACGAGTAGCTGCAGTACTGAATGCCGTTTATGCCGAAGTTGTAGAGATCGGTAAGTTCCCTGCCGCCGGGCGCCATGTCAACGGCCTTAAACTCCTGCACCCCCGTATCGCCCTTGCATATGAACGACTTCGGCGTTACCTCGGTATATTTGACCAGCAGGTAGAAACAGGAAGCGATACTCGCATCGCCGGTTCCGGTGCCGTAGGGCGAGCTGACGCCTGTCCAGTCCGCTATGGCTTGTGCCCACCTGCCGGTGTTATAACCGGCGCGGGGAAACTCGTCGTCGTAATCCTGGCAGTAGATCAGCATCGCCTTTCCGAGACCGGAGAGATTCGTGCCACAATACAGCCGGTACGCAATCTGGCGCACTCTGGCCAATGCAGGCATCAGAATGCCCATCAACAGCGCTATGATCGCAATGACGACCAACAGCTCAACTAATGTAAAACCTTTCTTCTTCATTTCTTGCTCCTTTATACTTAGATTGCTGAGATTCGCAGGTTCGACCGTTTTCAGAGTCCACAGTGGTTTATTTAAGGATAGATAAATGCTTCCTGCCCCAAGAACACAAAGCACTAATGCATCTTCCCTTCATTTGCGCGAATCTCTTGCACGGGTTTTCTTGACTCTGAGACGGTCGGTTTAGTCTCATAATACCTTGGCTCAACGCTTTCTTAAGTTTTCACCCTACTCTTTGCGGTCCGAATCTCCTATCGGGAGACTGCGAACCCAACTTAAGCGTACCCTGAATTCAGGCAGGTGGGTTTGTGGTATGAAAAACGAGCCTAAGTATAATTATGATGACAGTTGACTATGATATTGTTCTACAAACCTACCTGTCATTTCAGTATACAGTATATATTAACACCTGCTACGAGGCCTGTCAAACAAAATCGGCAGAATTTTTATGATTTCTTGAAATATTTTCAGATTCCTTTACTAATCCGGTTTTTTCGCCTAAAATCGCGTTTATGGCTGCCGAAGAAAAACCGCATGAGATGGAACAATTGCTGCGAAAACACTCCCAAAGCCATCTTCTGGCGTTT
The DNA here is from genome assembly GCA_016933985.1 of Sedimentisphaerales bacterium. Taxonomy (GTDB): domain Bacteria; phylum Planctomycetota; class Phycisphaerae; order Sedimentisphaerales; family Anaerobacaceae; genus JAFGCD01. The sequence continues at coordinate 11,468 of JAFGTU010000455.1, forward strand.
TGGGCGGACCTCAAGGCCGACCAAAGAAACAGCTTGCTCACCCAGCTTGACGCGATGGATTGGCCGGGAATCGATGCTTGGGTGGCCAAATATGTGAAAAAAGCGGCATCTGGAGGCATACCGCGCGAGCTTACTCCGCCTGAATTCTACCCCGCTCTACCCACCGGCGCCCGCCAGCGGGATAAGTACGCTGAGGCCCTGAAAATGGGGAAAAAGCTGATTTCAGCAGGAAAAGTCGCTGCCTTCGTCGTCGCCGGCGGTCAGGGGACCAGGCTGGGCTTCCCCGGCCCCAAAGGCGATCTGCCGATAAGCCCAATTGAGAAGAAGACGCTTTTCAGGATCTTCGCCGAGACGATAACAGCCGTCTCGGACAGATACGGGACAACCTGTCCCTGGTATGTGATGACCAGCCCGTTAAACCACGATGATACAGTAGAAATCTTTCGAAAAAACGGCTACTACGGCCTCGATTCCGATAACATCTTTTTGTTTCAGCAGGGGACTTTGCCCAATTTCGGCTTTGACGGGCGCATTCTGCTTGCGGAAAAGGGCAAAATCGCCGCCTCACCGGATGGCCACGGCGGCAGCCTCAAGGCCCTCTACGAAAGCGGCGCAATCGAGGATATGAAAAGGCGGGGCATTGAGTACATCAGCTATTGGCAGGTGGATAACCCGCTCATAAACATCTTCGACCCCCTTTTTACAGGTCTGCACGCCCTCGACGGGGCTGAGATGTCCTCAAAAACCGTCATAAAGACAGGCCCGTTCGAGAAGGTGGGCAATTTCTGTATCGCCAACGGCAGACTGACCGTAATCGAATACTCCGACTTGCCGGACGACTTGGCCCAAAAGGAGAACCCGGACGGCTCGCTCGTCTTTCGGCTCGGCAGCATCGCAATACACATCATCAGCACCGCTTTCGTAGAGAAACTGAACGACAAGGGCTTCTCGCTGCCGATTCACAGGGCCGTGAAAAAGATTCCATACATCGACTCAAAGGGCAACCCGATCAAGCCGGATAAGCCGAACGGCGTTAAGCTCGAGACCTTTGTCTTCGATGCCCTGCCCCTCGCGGCGAATTCGATTATCCTCGAGACAATCCGCAAGGAGGAATTCGCACCCACAAAAAACGCTACCGGCACGGACAGCATCGAGACCTCAAGGCAAATGATGATCGACCGCGCCGCCGACTGGCTCGAGTCCGCGCATGTCGAAATCCCCAGAAAAGCCGATGGCTCACTCGACTGCACCCTCGAAATAGCCCCCAGCTTCGCTATCTATAAAGAAGACATAGCCGAAAAGCTCGACCAAATCCCCAAAATCCACTCCGGCGATAAAACTTACCTCGCTTGAGCCGTTACTCCATCAAGCCTGATTTGGGGGTCATTGCGAGGAGGCCCAAGGCCGACGCGGCAATCTCAAACCACTTCAAGGGTAGTGAGCACGGACTTCGCCAACGTACATTAGACCACTGGCGCTACACTCACTTTGCAGAGAATTTGAGTACGGTTGTGATGTCATACTTCTCGCCGGGCCGCAGGACTACCGATGGGAATCCCGGCTTGTTCGGGGAATCTGGGAAATGCTGAGTTTCGAGGCAGAAGGCGTAATGCTTCTGATAGACCTTTCCTTCCTTGCCGGCCAATGTGCCGTCGAGGAAATTGCCCGTATAGAACTGCACCCCGGGTTCGGTCGTGTGAATCTCCATCACCCGTCCGCTCGTCGGCTCATACACTCTCGCACAAAGCTTCATTTGGCCGGTCTTGCCGTTGAGCACGAAGTTGTGGTCGTAGCCGCCGATATCCACCTGCTTTATCCGCGAGCCGATAGTCATCGCCTTGGTGAAATCCATCGGCGAATCCTTTACGCTCTTGAGCTCGCCGGTCGGTATCAGCCCCTCATCAACGGGCGTATAGCGATCTGCGTTGAGCATCAGCTCGTGGCCGAGGATGTCGCCGACGCCCTGGCCTGCAAGGTTCCAGTAGCTGTGGTTCGTCAGGTTCAGGACGGTCGGCTTGTCCGTCGTCGCTTCATAATGCATCTTCAGCTCATTATTCGCCGTAAGCGTATATGCAACGACGCACTTGAGATTTCCCGGATAGCCTTCTTCGCCGTCCTTGCTCAGATAGCTCAGTTTCAGAATCGCCTCGTCGCCTTCGGCCTTTGCCTGCTCTATCTTCCATACGACCTTATCGAATCCTTTGATCCCGCCGTGCAGATGATTAGGGCCGTTATTCGTGGCCAACTTGTACTCGACCCCGTCCAGCGTGAATTTGCCGTCGCCGATGCGGTTTCCATACCGCCCGATTATTGCGCCGAAATACGGATGCTCCTTCGTATAACCATCCAGCTTATCGAAGCCTAACACGACATCGCCTGATTTGCCGTCCCGGTCCGGCGTTTTCATTGAAACTATAATCCCGCCGAAGGTCATTATCCTCGCCTCAATGCCGTTTGGATTCGTCATCGTCACCAGATCAACCGCCTGGCCGTCGGGTGTCTGCCCAAATGGTTCTGTCTTAATACTCATTTTTCCGGCCTCCTTACAACCGCCCAAATAAACAACCATCGCCGCCGATATCAAACTTACCCAGATTCTCCTGTCCATTTGCCGACTCCTATCACTTCATCATTCGATGTCAAATATCCGTACTTGGCAGACTCAATACATACTTCCGGGTTCGCTGCCATACACAGCATACCCGCTTCGGAATCACCTGTCAAAAGGTTTGACCTCGGTCTTTGAGGCAGCCTATTCCACGTCTGGCAGGACTCGGCCTGCAACGGCTTGCACCTTGCCCATCTTCACTGTGTATGGCCTTATCAGGAAGCGATAACTGTACGGCTTGGCTGGCAGCGTGTATTCCGGATGCGTCCGGGCGCCCCAGCTATCGTCGCCGCCGACACCCATTTGCTGGTAATCGAGATTGACCGTAATCGTCTTGCCCGGCGTCAGGTCGTTGATATGTTTGGCGTTTTCCAGCTCCTGCATCGTCCAGGGCCAGGCGCTTGCGCTGAGGGTCGGCATCCCGACAGCCAATAGGCCGACGCCAAATCCGTTGGTCAGCGTCAGCCATCGCACGTCGGTCTTGTTACCGGTCTCCTGCGGCCGGACGTACAAGTGAACCTGCTCGGGCACAGCCCCGGAATACAGGCCGACTGCGCCCGATGTCTTGCGGTCCCAGTAGGTCTCATGGGGCCCCCTGCCGAACCAGCTCGTCATCCAGAATTCCGGGGATATCGCCATCTGCATTCCGAATCGCGGCAAGTCGGGCAGGCCATCGCCGACCGGCTCGATTCTGGCGGCGATGACTACGTCGCCGCTGCCGTAAATGATGTAGGTGTTCGTGTATTTAGAGTTATTCACGTCCGGCAGCGTCGCCTCGGCGGTGATGCGGACGACCTGAGGCTTGAACTGCTCGGCCTTGACGTTGACTATCTTGCGATTCGGCCCGGCTTGTCGC
>JAFGTU010000456.1 GCA_016933985.1 Sedimentisphaerales bacterium
CCCTTAGTGCCCTGCTCCTGGTCGTAGTTGGCAAGGGCCAGGCCGGGAAATCCGACGATGGAGATCTTCTGTCCTGTCCGCCCCAGTACGCGTCGAGGCAGTCCCTCGACTTTTTCTTCGCCGGGCTGAGCAGTTGTGGCCTCGGCGCCAAGCGCTTTATCCAAACTCAGAGCGTACCCACCGGCTACAGCACCGGCTGTTTTCAAAAAAGAACGTCTTTCCATAGTCTATGCCTTTCCACCAAACCGAAGATTTCAATTCGATACCGGACGTCGGGCATTATAGCAGGCTTGCGGCTTGTCCGACAAGGGCGTAATTAGTTTGCACAAGATGGTCCGCGGTTTTGGAGATGAAGCGATTGTTACTTATACTTTACACTGGCCAAGAAGAGTGTAAATGCGCTGGGGGGGTGCAGAGAATCTTTTGGAGCAGTGTGCGTGTTTGGAAGAAGGGCCGATAATAGAATTAGCATGAACCGTCGCAGAGGGTCGCTGGAAAGGCCGGCGCAAAGCGGCGAGCCGATAAGTCGAGTTCTTCGCGGATTTGAGGGGAATGCTCGCGGCTCAGCGGGACCTTCGGCCAATATCACCGATTCATCCGGCGGGCGTGCTACTGCGAAGCGCAATGCAAAAAGAAAGAAACGCCGCCGGCTGGCGTCCGAGCTTGTGCTGCTTGCGGTTTTTGCGGTGGTGCTCGGCGTCAAGGTGAAAGTGGTCGATCTTGACACCGTCAAGGCCGCGGTGCTCAGCCGCATAACAGGCATCTACCCGGACAAGGACGGGGCGTATGCATTTCTTGGGAGCCATTACACCTCCTGCGGCAAGTCGGACGAGGCCATTAAGGCCTGCGCAAAGCTTGTCGAAAGAAATCCGAACGATGCTTCGGCGCATATTCTGCTCGGCAAGGCGTATCACCAGGCGAATCGTCCCGAAGATGCAATAGGAAGCTACAAGCGAGCTTTGGAATTGGACGGCGTCTCTTTCGAGGCTCATCTGGGTCTCGGTGAGACTTACTCGGTTCTTCGGCGTCACGCGGAGGCGATAAAGTTCCTGGAGGAAGCCATACGAATAAGGCCGCAGTCCGCCAGCGCCCACCTTTCTCTGGGCGTTGCACTTTCAAACTCGGGCCAATATGACAAGGCTATGGAGGCGTTCAGGCAGGCCAAGGAGCTCGACCCCGATATTGCCGAGACACAAATCCTCTCGGGCAAGGCGTACTTGCAGGCCGGTCTTGCCGAGCAGGCAATCCAGTGTTTCAAGGACGTGATCCTGTTCGACCAGGGTCATGCGCAGGCGTACTACTCTCTGGGCAAAGCCTGCTTGGAAATCGGCGACCGCGCTTTGGCATCCGAGCAGCAGAAGGCCCTGGAGTCGCTGGATCCCAAGCTAGCCGACGACCTTTCGGCATTGATCGGCGATGATTAGTCTGAAATTCTTGTCAAACCGAGAATCCGGCAAAAGGTCTCCGTAATCAAGCAGCCAATCTGAGCATTCCGGGTGTGTTTTCCGGAGGGAAATACCAGCGATTTGTGCCTTGCGAAGTCGCTTCTGAACGAGTATAATTGCCCTATCTCGGATTAGCTGCCGAGAATGATTGAGTTTTCAGACGAACTGTTCCGCGAGAATGGATGTAAAATGACTAAACAGAAAAGAGTCGAGGCCCAGTCGATTGAAATAGTCGAGCCGATAGGCAATCGCGTCCTGATTCGGAAGGACGAGGACAAAAAGCAGACGAAGGGCGGCATCCAACTGCCGGATAATATAGAGATCCCCACAATAACCGGGCGAATTGTGACGATCTCCGCTGAGGTCGCCAACGACCAGGACATCCCGCTGCGCCAATACGACAAGGTCCTCTTCAATCCCAAGGGCGCGATACCCGTCGATTTCGAGGGCGATAACCGGCTCTTTGTCGTGGAAGTCGAAAATGTCGTGGCAGTGTTTCGCAAGTCTTGACCCGCATTTCTCATTAACCGCAGAGCACGCCGAGAGCGCCGAGAAAAGGGAAATTGCATGGCCTTATCGGTCTTGCATAGGAAGGTGGTCTGCGCTGCTCTGGGCGTTCGGCGGTGAGAATTGTGGGTCGGCCCGACTTCTTGCTGCCGATGGCGTCGGAGCGTATCTTTTGGGCAGGCCGGCAGGTCTGCTGCTACGATTCGGCTGATTCATACGGCGGCAAGCTCTGCTCGACCAGACAGAAGAAGTTTTTGTAACCTCTCGCTGCTTGGCGCAATTACATAGGTGGTCATTGCGATGCCGTTGGTCGTATCAAGTTAAAGCGCCAAGCCAAGCTGGGTCTCTGCGAGCGTATGGAAATGAGGATGCGAATAACCTGGATGCGAGTGATCATCGGCGGCGGCGTTGCTGCTTTGCTGACGGGTCTGATGCTGCTTCGGCTCGCCCGGCCTGTCGCCAATGCCGTCATAGCAGACCGTAATAGTATTCGTGCCCGGCTTGCGATCCCTAAAGACCTGCGTGAATTCCCAGTTGAGCAATATATCGGGCAGCGGGACTGGTTCGTCTATCGACGTGTTTCCGCCGGGGCGGGACGGCCTTATAACTGGCATTTGCAGATCATCTGCGCCGACGACGACGCGGAGAAATGGTGCCGGGGATTTCGCTTATATCTGCAAAGGCGGGGCAGAAACCTCGAGAGAGGCGGCGACGCAACGTCGGCCGGCCAGGAGTACAGATTCTACCTGATCCAGGATAGGGGCGGCTCGGCTGTGATTTGGCTTCGGAATCTGTCCGGCCAGCTCCAAATCACGTTCGAATATCGCAAGGTCCACGTGCCGAGCAGGATATGGCAGACTAAGTTCGGCAGATACCTGGCGGCGGTTCTGTTGAAAGCGGGTCTGCCGATTGATGCGATCACATGCCCTTCGTGAATTGTCGAATTTGCTTGACTCGCTTGAAGAATATCGCCATAATTCGCCGAAGTATATTCTTAGGTAGCAGTCGATTATGGCCAACGGCACGAAAAACACTTGGCGTGCGAGGACGGTGAGGACCGTCACCGCGTTCCTGCCGGTCTCCGAGAAGCGTGTGGGTGAATGTGTGAATTGTGGGGCGTGCTGTAAACTGCCGAACGTCTGCCCCTTTCTGAAATACAACTCGGATGGAAAATCATATTGCGAGATCTACCCGATTAGGCCTTTGAATTGCAGAAAGTACCCTCGAACAAAATCCGAGCTTATCACCGCAGATACGTGCGGTTTCAGATTTGAGTAAGATCAACCACTCCCTGCCGAACAGAGAACACTATCGCTGTTTTGCGTTCAATCGGAATTTGAGACGCGCAGACCGGGTGAGCATTGAACACTCAGAGGATTATTATGCGCCTACGAGGCCCTTCGATTTCTAATCAGGGCCAGGGCGCCCAAGGTCAGCATAAGAGCGGTGGCCGGCTCAGGTACGTCCGGCGGATCAAGCGGGGGGTCGTACGGCGGATCAAACGGGGGGTCGTTCGGTGGATCAAGCGGGGGGTTGTACGGTGGATCAGGCGGGTCGTTCGGCGGGGGATCGCCTTCTGTCGGCGGGTTGGGGTCGTTTCCGGGAGGCGTGTCTCCACCTCCACCACCACCACCTCCTCCGCCGCCTCCGCCGCTGCCGCCTCCGCCGCCGCCGGAAGCCGAGTAGCTTGGCAACGCACTGCCGTCAAGGCTTGGCTGGCGAAAAGTCGCGTTCTGCCCGACAACTAACTGGTCGTCCTCGACTTGTTGAAAGACCGCCACAACGACTTTCGGTCCGCTAAGAAATGCTGTAGTCTTACTGGCTGTCGGGTCGAGGACGTCTCCCAACCAGTACACGAAGTAGTATCCCGGCTTCGGAATAGCGACCAAGGTCACTTCAGCGCCAACATCATAGTGGTGGACGCCTATGTCGGGAGTTACCATGCCGCCTTGCGAGGGCGTTTGCTGCAATAATAGGGCTACCCCTCCTTCCTGGCAGTAGGCTGGCTCAGCCGGGAAAAAACCAAGAACCAAGAAAGCAAGAACAACTGTTCCAATCGATATAGGACCAACAATTTTCATCACACTATCTCCTCTAGGTTGCTCAGGGCCTCAAGTTATACTTTTCAGAAAAGCCCTATGTTACCAAGTTTTCATATACCCTTACAGCCCCATTTAACCAGACACCCTCTCTTAAAGTCAAGTCTTTTTTTTGTTTTTTTCTCAGCCCTCCGAAAAAAAGTGGAGGTAGCAGCAAAGATCGGCGATTGGACCTTGATATCGCGGTTTATCGGGCTGTTGAAGCACGGGATCCTTGAAGTGCCTGCTTAGAAAAAGAGGCTTTTCCTGTGAAGAATCACGGTCCGTTTTGGGATTTGAGCGTGTGGAGAGGTGTTTTTATGGGCGTCCGGTCGAATTGGGAGGCGATTTATCAGTTAGGCTTGGCCTTTCTTATCGGCTTCTGCTGGACGAATCGGCTGATGTTTCGGATCGCCTGGCGAAGGCGCTGCTCATTCTCGACCAGGGCGATTCGCATATAATGCTCGCCGTTCTCGCCGAAGGCCCTGCCCGGAGCAATGGCGACCTCGGCATGGTCCATAAGGTCCATCGCAAAATCGATGCTTCCTCTTCCCTTTGAGTGCTCCTGCGGCACCCTGGCCCAGACGAACATTGAAGCCCGCGGCTTTTCGACGTCCCAGCCGATTCTTCGAAGACCGTCGCAGACGACATCTCGGCGAGACTGGTACTTGAGATTCTGGGCGACGATATCCTGCTCACAGTGGCGCATGGCAATAATGGCGGCTATCTGGATTGCCTGGAAGATTCCGTAGTCGTAGTAGCCCTTTATGGTGGCCAGATAGTCGATCATATCCTTATTGCCAGCGACAAAGCCTACTCGAAAGCCAGCCATATTATAGGGTTTGCTCATCGTCGTGAACTCGACGCCGATGTCTTTTGCCCCCTTAACCGACAGCAGGCTTGGGGCCTTGTAGCCATCGTAGCAATTCTCGCCGTAAGCGAAATCATTGATGACCGCTATGCCGAGGCGTTTGGCAAGCTCAACCACCGGCTCGAAGAATCCCTCATCGACAGTCATCGCGGTCGGGTTGTGCGGATAATTCAGGATTAGCAACTTAGGCCTGGGATACATGTTCTCGGCCACCATCGCAATATTGCCGACGAATTTCTCATCGTTGCCCAAGGGCACCGAGACGACGTTGCCGCCGGCCAGAGCTACTGCGTAGTTGTGAATGGGAAAGGCCGGGTCCGGGACAATAGCCGTATCACCCGGGCCCATCATCGCCAAGCACAGATGGCTGAATCCTTCTTTCGAGCCTATGCACGCCAAGACCTCTGTCTCCGGGTCCAATTGCACGTTCCAGTTGCGGCGGTATTTCTCTGCAACTTCTTTCCGCAGTCCTGTAATTCCCTTCGAGGCGCTGTAGCGGTGGTTGCGCGGGTCATTGACGGCCTCGCAGAGCTTATCAATCACAATCTGCGGCGCGGGGTCTGCCGGATTGCCCATCCCCAGGTCGATGATATCGGCGCCTTGCCGGCGTTTCGCCAGTTTAAGCGCGTTTAGCCGCCCAAACAGATAAGGCGGCAGCCTCGTTATTCGCTGTGCCGGCTCAATCCTGCCTTCGCCCATGACCAAATTCCTGCAAATTTCACCAAGATGCACTGTCCAAAATACAATCGGACAGAATACCGCCAATACATAAATTTGCAAACCTTATTATCGGCTTGGATGCGTTGCGGCCGTGCGAAAAACCAAAAAACGCAGGTGGACACTGGCGTTTGCGGCGCCTGTCTATTAGGATGTATCGGATGATTTGCAGCCCGGGCTGGGTTGAACAATTGTTCAACGACAGCCGGGGTGGCGTTTACCGGGAAAAGAAGCGGCGAACCCTGAAAGGATATATATGGAACCGCAGCAATCAGGTATGAAGGTCGAGTACGGGATGAAAGTGACCCACGTGGAGTTCATAGACGAGAAGATACTCGATGAAGAAAGAATCGCAAGAATTCGAGAATCGCTGGAGCCGGTAATTGAAAAGAATCAGGAGGGGCAACTGCTTCTCAATTTTGTTAATGTTAAATTCATGACCTCTGCGATGTTAGGGCTGCTCGTGCGCGTCCACAAGAAGGTCGGCGAACGCGGCGGAAAGCTCAGTTTATGCAATGTGACTCCGGGCATTAGAAAGGTCTTTGAAATCACGAAGCTCACGAAGATTTTCGACATATCGTAGAACGCACATAACAACGGCGCACTGCGGCATCTACGTACAGACGATGAAGAAACGAACGCGCATAATCATTGCTGTTTCACTGGCCGCCTTGACGGGCGTTGCAGGATGGTTTCTTGTCCGGTGGAGTCATTCGAGTCGCAGCAGTATAGTTATTACGACTACGGGCCCTCTGGACATTCGCCTCTGGGGCATCCGCCCGGATGCGGGCGAGGTAATCTACGATACAAGCGGCAAGGAGATCTTTAGAACTCTCGGATGCACTGGGGACAATCCGCATTGGGGCAACAATTCTCAAAAATTCGACTTTATCTTCGAAATTCCCAAAACCGAGGAGGTCCCACTCTTTAGGTCGTCATCAGGGCTAAAGTTGAACGGCGAAGGCAGAAGTAGGGGCGGGAGTTTCGTCCAGGAGATACTGGAATGTGAAGGCAAGAGGCTGCTTTGGCAGCGAGTCACGTTCGACCGCACTTTCAAAAGGTCTGTTCTGGGCGGCTTGCAGATGGCCGAGTGCGACGTCGATTCGATTGACCTTACGCTGGAGTACTATTACGGCCCGCCTGCAAAGCCTGTGTTCACTCTTAAGGGCCCCTTCGAGCCGAATTCCACTGTCACCAGCGAAGATGGGATGCACAATGTCTCCTTTACGAGAGATGGGGCAGACTATGTAGAGGCATACAGTCTTTTCGAGCAGAGTACATCTTCAAGATTTGACATGAGCAGGGCTGTCGTCGTTTACGACAAGTCGGGCGAGCGTCATCTCACTAACCTGGTAAACGCCGGGTCAAACCAGCAGACCGGGCGATTCGAATACAGGGTTGGCACCATGCCGCTCTGGAATATTGCCGCTATTGCGTTCGGCGAGCAGCCCCATCGGATAACCTTCAAGAATATCAATCTGAAAGCGACTGGGGTGGAAAGACACAGGCATAGCGCTTATCTCGATGAAATGGCTGCGAAGCTAAACATCAGGCTTGCTCCGGAAGAACTCGCCCATTACCGATTCCAGAACGCCGACGAGGCTCTTGCGGTAATAGATATTGTTCGCGGCAGACATATCCTCCGGGCGGCCGAGACCATCCTCGAAAAGGGGCGCGCAAGGGCCAATCGCTCAGCCACGCTGACTCTCACCGACGAGCAGGAGAAAAAGCTGAAGGAGGCTTTATCTCGATGGTTGAAGGCCCTGGACGTACAAATCAGAGTGATAGCGATTCGATTGGGGCTGCTATACGATTGGGCTGAGTTCGTCGAGCCTGCCTTGGAGTTTATCGAGCATCCGGCG
>JAFGTU010000457.1 GCA_016933985.1 Sedimentisphaerales bacterium
AACACGGTCCGCCGGCTCGTGGTTAATCGCCTTTAGCACCCGCTGCCTGCCGGTCAATGCCTTCTTGCCGCCTGAATCCGCACCCATAAGGAATCTCCTGCAACCTGCTTCTCGAACCTTATTTGAACCGAATAAAACGCCTCGAAGGCGCAAACAAACCAGCAGGCATTCTATCACGTTTCCCCCGCTCATCCAAACTAAACATCAAGACTATTACAAGCCCTAAGCGTCAGCGCCGGGGTGAAAAACGAGCCTAAGCCTAAGCTTGCCCCTTACGAGGCCCCAAAATTGAACGCGCAGAATCTCCTATCCGCTCCACGCAAAACGCTGAACGCTATACGCTATCTCCCCCTAAGCCACTCTTCGCAGAAAACCATCAAATCCCCGAATCCGATGCCTTCTTTCCCGTCCAAATTCACCGCCCCACTCTCCGACATCCCCCAGTAACCGCCGAAATACCCAAAATCCTCCAGCCCAACGCCATCCGGGCAAGCAAAGTCCGCCGAAGGTATCTGCCAGATAAGCCGCGGATAATTAGTCCCCTCACAAATCACCCAAATATCTTCCGTCCCATTTACAGATTCACCAACAAAATCCCAACCGGCTAAAACAAAGGTGCTTTCGTTCTTCATTTCTTCAGTCGTTTTTGGCGTTCCGCCGTCACTCGTTGTCCATCCGGATATGTTTACATCCCAGAAACTGCTGGCGATATCGCCGGAGTAATGAGCTCCGACGAGCCCACCGACACGAGAGTTGCCGACGACCAAGCCGGTCGAATAGCAGTACGCCATAGTGCCTGAGTTCACTCCCAAAAAGCCGCCGACCTCATAGTCACCACTGACGGAGCCTGTTGAATAGCCGTTGCTGATAGTGCCGCCGTAATTACACCCGACCAAGCCGCCGATACTTGAAGTTATACCAGCGACTCCGCTGGTTGAATAACAGTTGCTGACGGCGCCATACCGGTTGTATCCTATCAACCCGCCTATGGCACCCCTTCCGTTGACATGCCCGGTTGAATAGCAGTTGGCAGCGGCGCCCGCGTTGTATCCCAGCAGCCCACCGACATAATGATAGCCCCCGGCAACCGAGCCCGTCGAATAGCAGTTAGTGATAGCCCCCCAGTTACGTCCGACCAGGCCACCGGCCGCATAATCGTTGGTGGCGCTAACCGAGGCACCGGAATGGCTGTTTGACACACTCGAACATTCATCATTACGTCCCACCAAGCCGCCGACATCACCCTTGCCGCTTATCAAGCCCGTCAAAGAGCAGTTCCTGATAGTGCCGTAGTCACTGTATCCCACTAAGCCGCCGACAATACGTCTCCCGAAAATAGAGACACCCTCTACGTCCAGGTTTGTGATTTCACCGTTCTGCCCGAGATAAGCAACGAGACCAACAAAATTACCGAGGGGCATATTTATATCCGCGTTGCGGATGGAACAACCATTCCCATCAAATACCCCGTTGAAGACGGGAACGAGCGGGGTACTCCAACTTATCCCAACAAGGTCAATATCTTTAGCCATCACATAATGCGCCGAAGGCCGATACCACACAGTCCCCAATTCGTTTGCATCAGCAATGATGTAGGGGTCTGCCTCGATGCCGCTCCCACGAGGCTCAACAGGGATATATCCGCAAAAGGTTGCAAGCACAGGATAGCCTCTACTCTCCAGCATAATCCAGAAGTTGGATGTCCCATTCGCCGTTTCTCCGACAAAATCCCAGCCAGCCTCCAAAAACGTATTGATGTCCTGCATTTGGCTGGTCGTCTTACCCTCACCGCCGGCGCTAGTCGTCCACCCGGAGGTGTCCACATCCCAGAAACTCCTACTAACGGTACTGCCGGTGCGGGCCTCACTATTGCCCAACAGGCCGCCGACGAAATTGGTTCCGCTGACCTCACCGGTCGAATAGCAATTGCTGATGGTAGTGACACTACGTCCTACCAAGCCGCCGACAGAATAACGCCCGCTGGCCCGCCCCGTGGAATAGCAATCTGAGATAATCCCTCCGTTAATTCCTGCTAACCCGCCAACGTAATCCCCTGTTCCGCTGACCGAGCCGGTCGAATAGCAACTCGTGATGGTGCCGGAGGTATGTCCCACCAACCCGCCGACACTAAACGTGCCGAAAACACAAATGTCCTCTACACCGAGATTCCTGATTTGCCCGCCGGTTCCAAGATAACCGAATAGCCCAACACAACCGGCACCGAAAATATCAACTTCCGCGTTGATGATGGAACACCCATTCCCATCAAATACGCCGCCAAAGAAAGGAACGACCGCGGTACTCCAACTTATTCCAAAAAGGTCAATGTCCTTAGCCACCATATAATGCGCCGAAGGTCGATACCAGACACTTCCCAATTCGTTTGCATCGGCAATAATGTAAGGGTCTTCCGCGGTGCCGCTTCCGTGAGGCTCGGCAGGGATATATCCGCAAAAGGTTGCAAGCACAGGATAACCTCCACTCTCCGGCATCTGCCAGTAGTTGCACGTCCCATTTGCGTACTCGCTGACAAAATCCCAACCTGAGTCTAAGAACGTATTTATGTCCTGCATTTGGCTCGTCGTCTTATCCTCGCCGCCAGCGCTAGTCGTCCACCCGGACGTGTTCACATCCCAGAAACTGCTCCCGATATCGCCTGAGTTTCCGGCCGCTAGACCGCCGACGTAAGAAGTGCCGCCAACCGACGCCGTCGAATAACAGTTGCTGATGGCGCCGCGGTCGTTATCTCCCACCAGACCGCCGACACACGAATCACCGCTGACAGAGCCGGTTGAATAACAGTTCGAGATGCTCCCAGTCCGATCATTTACACCCACCAGGCCACCGACACACTCATAACCACTGACGGAGCTGGATGAATAGCAATTTGAGACAATCCAGAAGTTAAGTCCCACTAACCCGCCAACATCATCACCTGCCCCGATGACCGAGCCGCTCGAATAACAGTTCCTGATAATACCGAAACTCCTTCCCCCCAAGCTGCCCACGTAAGCATCGCCCAAGACGGAGATATTCTCTACGCCCAGATTTCTGATTTGGCTCTCGCCTAGGTACCCGAACAGCCCGACGTAGTCGGCATCGGGTGTGTTAATGTCGGCGTTGCGGATGATGTGGTCGTTCCCGTCGAAGATTCCCGTGAAATTGTTCGCATCGTTGCCCACCGGGGATAGTGCCACGTCGTTGAGGTCTATATCGGTTGTCAGAACGAAATGCTTATCCCAGTCGCCTGGGGTATTCATAAGCTCCTGCCAGTCGGCGACTGTGGCTATCTCGTAGGGGCTATTCGGCTCCCCCGTCCCGCCGGAGTACCCGGCGTAGGAGCTTGCCGTGAAAACCAATACCAAGACCAGCACCGCATAGATAGTAAACCTCGCCTTGCACATCTATCTACCTCTCCAAAAACAAGCCCTTTTTCCTTCTCAAAACTACCGTCTGTGCAAACGGATTGCACACGCTACGAAATTAGGTCCGCTTTTAGCCGCCGGGCCGAATAATAGACTACCATATCCGCCTACAAAAATCAAGATTTTTTGCACAGAAATTTCCAGCTGGCCTTGTCGCCAAGGTCTTCGTGGCACGGGCATCTTGCCCGTGGTCGCACAGGCTTCCAGCCCGTGCTTTTCTGCGCCGCTGCCAACGCAGTTCTTCAGCTAAACACCTATCCTGTTGCCCAAAATGCGATAAATCCCCGTTCTTCGCAGCCTCAGCCCATAAACCAAATGGGCTTGCCTGGAAAAGTCGCAAATAGCTTGACAAAAGGTCCCCGGCGTTCAATAATTACCCGCAGTGCCCTTGATAAAGGGCTTTTTTGTCTTATACCTGCGAAAGGATGAATACCATGAACACTCGCTTATTCAGGGCGTTAACGCTTATTGCATTGTTCTGTGCGGTTTTGAACCTGTCGAGCTGCAAACGCAAGGAAACCGCCGGCCCCGAGGCCAACAAGCCGGCCCCGGCAAAGACCGACACCGAAACCCTCAAGATCGATGTGCCGCCCGTCGAGCCGGTGACCGCAACGACCGCCGACAAAGTCTTGGTTACGGTCAACAGCGTCAACATAACTCAGAAGCAGTTGGACGACCTGCTCAAGCCTCATCTCGAACGGCTGGCCAAGCAGGCTGCCAACCTCCCGCCCGGCTTCATCGAGCAGCAAAAGAACCTCTTTATGCAGCAGGCCCTCCAGGAAATGATCAGGATGCAGCTTCTCAATGAGCAGGTGAAGCTCGCCAACATAGTAATCTCCGACCAGGATGTCACAGATGAGATTATGAGAGTGGCTTCGCAGCAGAAGCCGCCGGCTACCATGGAGGAGTTTATGAAAAAGATGGAGGAATACGGCTATGACATCGATCAATTGAAGGACCAGATTCGCACCGTGCTCGGCCAGCAGAAGCTAATGGCAAAGGAATTTCCCGCCGATGCGACTTTTACCGAAGACGACGCAAAGGCGTATTACGAGGCAAACAAGACCAAGTA
The DNA here is from genome assembly GCA_016933985.1 of Sedimentisphaerales bacterium. Classification (GTDB taxonomy): domain Bacteria; phylum Planctomycetota; class Phycisphaerae; order Sedimentisphaerales; family Anaerobacaceae; genus JAFGCD01. The sequence goes on from JAFGTU010000457.1 coordinate 4,498, forward strand.
CGAGGTCCCTGAGCATGTCAGGGCCAGCCACATCCTGGTAAAGACCGACTTCTCCGACCCCAACTCCGACCCGAACCAAATCAAGGCAACGGCGAAGGCCAAGGCCGATAGTCTCCTAAAACAAGTTAACGCCGGCGGAGACTTCGCCGCATTGGCCAAGACTAACTCAGACTGCCCCTCGGCGCCCAGAGGCGGCGACCTCGACTTCTTCCCCAGAGGTCAGATGGTGCCTGCCTTTGACAAGGTCGCCTTCGAGACCGAGGTCGGAAAGGTCAGCGGCATTGTGGAGACGCAATTCGGATACCACATTATAAAGGTCACGGACCGCAAAGAAGCCGCCACAACATCGTTCGAAGACGCCAAGGCCGGCATCATCGCCGAGCAGAGCCAGAGAAAGCTCCGCGACCTGGCTACTAAGTATATCGAGAAGCTAAAGGCCGACGCCAAGATCGTATATGCCCCCGGAATGGAGCCAAAGCCTGCAACGCCCTCTCTCGCCCCAGGCGCCCCGGGCGGTACTGGCGCAGCCCCCAAGTAAGGCATTGCAGCCGAAAAGACAGCCGATACAAATCAAAACGGGAAACGCACAATCGTGAGTTTCCCGTTTTCTATTTCAGTTGTTCGTTGCCAAAATCGCCAATTCGCCGGCCTATTCCAACGGCCCGGCCGGGTCGAGATTCGCTGATTCTATATCCTTGAAGTAGTTCACCGTTGCGACCTTTAGCTCCGCCGTTGCCTCATCGTCGCAAACAATGATGCCCTTGCGGTGCATCTGCAGGCAGCTTACCGTCCAGATATGATTGACGCCTTCCTCAATTGCATGCTGAAGCGCTCTGGCCTTGTTGTGCCCGTTGACGATGATTATGACCTCTTCGGCATCCATAACCGTTCCAACGCCCACAGTCAGGGCCGTTCTCGGCACCTTGTTGACGTCGTTGCCAAAGAACCGCGAATTAGCCACTATCGTGTCGTAAGTCAGCGTCTTGACGCGCGTCCTCGACGATAACGATGAGCCGGGCTCGTTAAATGCTATGTGCCCGTCAGGCCCGATCCCGCCGAGGAAGAGCTTCACGCCGCCGAGGCTTCGCATCTTTTCTTCATAGCGGGCGCACTCGGCTTTGAGGTCCGGCGCGTTCCCATTGAGAATATTGATGTTCTCCTTCGGGATATCAACCCGGCTGAATAGATGCTTGTGCATAAACGAATGGTAGCTTTCCGGGTGATCCTCAGGCAGGTTCACATATTCGTCCATATTGAAGGTTACTACGTTCTTGAATGAAACCTTCCCGGCTTTGCAAAGCCTGGCCAGCTCGTCATAGACGCCAATCGGCGACGAACCGGTCGGCAGGCCCAGAACAAACGGCTTGCCCGCCCCGGGTCCGAACTCCTGTATTCTCTTGACAATGTAATTGGCAGTCCATTGCGCTGCTGTTTCATAGTCCGGTTCAATTATGACTCTCATCTCAACAATTCTCCTATAGAAAAAACCGAGAAGGCTGCTGCAAAATTGCAGAACTCATAACAATTAACATTTCACGCCTGCACCGCTTGTCTCGCAGGGGGAATCTTCTCAAGCCTTGCGATCAGCTCATCTGCGATCGCCGTTTTGCGGGCTATATGCCCTTCTATCTCGCGCACGAAGCTATTATCGTCGAAAGTCCCCCTGACCTGCTCGAAGTCGGCCTTTGTGCTCGCCTGGTCGCCATCGACTCCGAATCCGATCTGGGCGGGGCCGGCGAATTCCTTCTTCGCATCGGCATACAACATCCGGTCCAGCCCGACCACCGCCGACTTCCAGGTTTGGACCATTTCAATAACATCCGCCGGGCCGATATGGTCGATAGTCCTGCCGAGCCGCTGCTGGATTACCGCTGCCGCCCAGGTCCATTCATAGTAGGCGTAATCCTCGTGCATAACCCGGAAGGCCTCGTCGATTTGTCCGAGCGTGCCGACAACGCCGCTTTCGATATCTCCCAGTAGCTTCTCAACCGCCTCCTGCGGTGCAAGCAGCCCGGCCAGGTCTATCCACTTGCCCGCCCCTATCGACCTTTGAGGCGCCAACGCAGAATGAAGATCGTCAACACTCGTCAAATCCCTGCCCTCCAAACGTTTGATCAGGCAATTGCCGAGATATTTGTCCGTTCCGATTGCGTAGAACTCGATCCCGCCTTCGAGAGAGGATTTTGGAATCTTCACGTTGTTATACGTGAAGTATTCGGTGTTCTCGCCGGATGTGGCCCTGAGATTTCTCAGCAGGCAGCTTCCGCTGAGCATTTTTTGAATCGTGTAAGGGCTCAGTAGCTTGAAGTTGATGTAGTCCAGCTTGTTCGGGTCCCTGCGTCTGTCTCGTTTAGGCCATTTTCGCGCATCCCGAACCGTTCCGACGCTGCGGAGGTTCACCCCGGGAATGAGAATGCTCTCATCCTCATGCTCGATGAGGTATGAAAAAGGCAGGTCCGAGGTATCCGAATTCTTGTAGTGCCTGCCCATCACCACCGTGAAGGGGCCGACCTTCGCAGGCCAGAGCATATACGAATCGCTGGCCGTCTTCGACCCGCGCTCGACAATCCCCTGATGATTCGGGCCCAGTTTGTACATGTGATTGCTCTGGTTGGTCCCGCTGCCGGCGTTCAGAAAGGAGAACAATCCTGCAATCAGCAGCGTGGACTTATGATGAGTGACCGTGTACGGACCGGCAAAAATAGCGCATGCTTCACCGTGGAACCCGCCGCAATTGGCGAAAAACACCGAGTTCTCTGCGGAATACTGCCTGGCCAATTCCACGCCCTGCCCCACGAAGCACTCCGATATTATGGTCCCATCGGTAATCTTGGAACCGCTGCAAATTATGAAATCCTCGCCATAGACACCCGGTCCGATATAGACAGGGTCTTCCGGGCAACTATTGATCGAGCCGTTCTCAAGCTTGTTCGCCCCCTCAATCACCGTAGCCGGGCCGACCCTGAGGTTCTTGATGATTCGGCAGTTGCTCAGCCTGCTGCCCGCGCAAATACGACCCGTAGAAGAGGTTACCGAAGCGGTGTATTCGCCGATCATTGCCTTGAGCCGTTCGATCAATTGTGGACGATGGCGATAAAACGCCAGGATATAAGCGATATGGGCCGAAAGCCGGTCGTAGATTGGTATTTCCCTGCCCCCGGCCTCGTTGACGACGGCCACCTCCGTCCCGTTGCCGAAAGAGCTTTCGCCATCGACCGCAAGCAGATCGACGTTTTCGATTATCACGTCGCTTTCGATAGCATAGTTGGCGATGCAGTTACCGATACGGTCGATATAGACGTTGTCGCCGATTGTGCAATTGTGAATAGTCGCATAACTAATGCCGGACGGTTTTTCGATGCCGCCCAAGAAGGCTATCCGCTTGTTAAATGCCCCGAGTCTGACACGTCCGCTAAGATGCGTGGCTCGAACCGCTGTCGCGTCGAATCCCGCGGCAATACTAACTTGCGACCAGTCGGCACAACTGCACCCCTGCTTTGTAAGTTGGGAGATCTGCTCGGCCGACAGGGGACGGTCGTGCACACACCCTGAATTCGGCTTACTATCTGCAAAGGCTTCCGTCGCCATTCTTGGACCTCGCTTCCAGCGAAACAACCGCCGATTTATAGTCCGCACTTCCGTCAAAACCATATCGCCGTAGCGCGGCAATGAATCAAGTTGAGGCAGTATAAATCGTCCCGTCCCATAAAGCAATACATTTGTAACAAGCGATTTGTGAAGAGTTGGCTTGCACCATGCCGGCAAACCGGTCGTTCTCGAAAACACCCATTAGGCCCTCTCGCATCCATATAGAGGCCCCTCACGACATTTCAACGAAAGCTGGAGGAAACGAAAAATTCTCGGCGAAAATTTGGAGTAACATACAGATACCTGCCGATGTTTACAATGTAACTGCATTGTGTTTTCCCAAAGTAGTTAGGTGTGAGTTCTTGTATCATCAGTCGGGATCGGAGTATGTCGGATCAGCCGCGGGTAGTTAAGGTGTTGGTGGCACTGCTTGTCTCCATGACAACTGGGGCCATAGTCCTGATGGCCCTCAGCGGCAGGCCCCCCCTTGCCGGCCCCTTCAGTCTCGCCAGTTACATCGGGCTGGACCCCATTGCCGAGGCCGTCCGTTCTCAAGCCGCTCAACAGCCCCAGAGGTGGCAGGCCATCGAGGTCTACTTCAGCGGAACGCCGGCCGGAAATATCGAGCAGTTGGCCTCCTTCTACGGATTATCCAAAGCCGAGGACCTCAATTGTCACTTCGTCGTCTGCAACGGCGCCGGCGGAGGCAACGGGCAGGTCTTTGCAACGGAGAGTTGGCAAAGGCAATGGTCCATCGTATCCAGCCGGGCTTGGAGCGGCCCAAGCCAGGCCATACGCATCTGCGTCATTGCCGACGGCAAAGGCCCGCCGCCCACCGAATACCAGATCAAGAGGACTTATGCCCTGATTGAAAACCTGTGTCAGAAATTCAGCATCCATCCGAAGTCCATCCGATACCCGGAAAACTGGTAGAATACCCCGCATCGAATTATTTACGCCGGCTTCTCTGCTCCTAAGTCGGCTTCTTATCTCCTCGCAGTTTTGCATCGCCCTGCATCTGCACTAACCGCGACAGCAACGCGGCCGCATCCCTCGCAAAGCTTTGCAGAGCGTTGATGTTCTCCTCGGCTATGATCCTAACCGCCGCGGCAAACCCAGTTGTCAGTTTCTTTAGCATTTCGTTATCCTCCTCAACAGACAATTCATTTTGCCCCTGTCAAGCTGAGGTCTTACATATAAAGACGTGCAGGACCGGATTTCTTATTGCAAATTCTAAGAAAAACCGCCCGACGCGCCTTCCGCCCCCGTGTTCAGAGCAACGAAATCCCCCTATTCTTGCGCAAATACCCCAAATTCTCCCCACACCCATTGCCCCATACTAACACTCCCGCCAAACAAAACCGAAAGCCCCCAACTTTACAGGCTGTGTCGCAATTGGGGGTATTGAAGGTTGTTGTGTATCCAGGCCGATATGTGATAATAACAAGGAGTAAGTGAAAGGGATTTGTTATGGCGTATCGGTATGGAGATCGCAGGCAAGCGATGCTTTTCCCGCAAAGCATCGAGGAATATGTGCCGCAGGAAGCGCCCGTGAGAGCTTATGATGCGTTCGTGGAGGCGCTGGACCTCGATGAGTTGGGTATTCAGATCGACCCGCACAAGGTCGGCTGTCCGCAATATGAACCTAAGGTTATGCTTAAGCTGCTGATCTACGGTTACTCCTACGGGATCCGCAGTTCCCGGAAGCTGGAGCGGGAGACGCACTACAATCTTTCGTTTATGTGGTTGGTTGGGGGTTCGTTAGCCTACCCCTGCGGTGGGGAGCACCCAATTCGCCTGCCCCACAGGCGACCTACTCACCCCGTTCCGTTCGGCCAGACCGACCTGTCTTACCTGTCCGAATTGTCCGACCCCTCAAATGTCCACCCCCGCATACAATCTCCCCAACACCCTCTCATCGCCACTTTGCCCCCGCAATCCTAATTCCAAGGATTTTCCGCTTGACTTTAAGCCCGACAGCACGTTATAATAAAAGCCGCTCTTGGAGACTCTCGAACAATTTCAGGCGGTAATATTGTGCGAAACAGCATTCTCATCTTAACCGTGCTTCTCTCCTCGGCGGCCCTCTGCCTTGCCGCCTGCCCACCCGCAGACCTAACCGGCGATTGCTTTGTCGATTATGAGGATTTCGCCTTGATGGCGGCCCAGTGGCTCACCACCGATCCCTGCATTCCGGACGATATGGTCTATATCCCAGACGGGACGTTTGAGATGGGGGATAGCTTCAATGAGGGAGGTTCAGACGACAGGCCCGTCCATACGGTAACGCTGGATTCGTTCTTTATGGGCCAGTACGAGGTGACTAACGGGCAGTATTGCGATTATCTAAACTCCGCCTTGTCCCAGGGCTTGATAGCAGTCACGAGTGGCGTTGTCTATCAGGCAGGCTCCGGGACGAGCTATCCGTATTGCGATACGCATAGCAGCAATGGTTACAGCCAGATCGACTACAACGACGTAACCGAGACTTTCAGCGTGAGGACGAAATCCGAGCGGGATATGTCAAATGACCCGATCGTCCAGGTGAGCTGGTACAGGGCGGTGGCATACTGCAACTGGCGGAGCCAGGAGGAAGGTTATGAGCAGTGTTATGATCTATCGTCCTGGGACTGTGACTTCGGCAAGCATGGCTATCGCCTTGCAACCGAGGCCGAGTGGGAATATGCTGCAAGAGGCGGGCTTTCCGGCAGACGCTTCCCTTGGGGCGATACGATTACTCACAGCCAGGCGAATTACTATAGTTCCAGTATGTGGTCATTCGACACCAGCCCGACAAGGGGCTTCCATCCGATCTGGAATGACGGAGTAGGACCCTATACTTCTCCTGTCGGCAGTTTCGCATCCAGCGGCTATGGGCTATATGATATGGCCGGCAACGTTTGGGAACGGTGCAACGACTGGTACTCAAGTTCATATTACAGCTCCAGTCCGATGAATAATCCGACAGGTCCGACCACGGGTTCCTCTCATGTTATTCGCGGTGGCTGCTGGGGCCTCGATGCCTGGGATTCTCGGGTTGCGGAACGCCTCAAATTCGACGGTCGCAACCGCGAAATCGGCTTTCGTATTGTCCTGGACTTCTAGTACTTTGCACTTTTTGCACTTTAACCCTTGGAATTCGGATTTCTCCCTCCCACGTCCATCGTCTATCGTCCTGTGCCTTGCGTCCATCTCCCGATCCCCAGATAACCTTTCTCTCTTCTGTTCCAATCTGCGAAAATCCGCGTAATCCGTGATTCCTTTTTGTTTTGGGCATTTAAGTATTTGAATTTCGGATTTGTTTCGGGTCGGCTATATGAGGATCTCCTGTTTTTCCGGGTCGAAGCGGGCGGTTTTGCCTGCTCTTAGGGCGAGCATTCCCATTTGCATTGCCGTCTGGACCTTGAAGGCGAGGTTCATTGGGCTGAGGGTATCTGTGCGGCCGGTGCGGCAGCAGTTTAGAAATTCCTTCCAATAGCCGACGAAGTCCTCGCCGTGGTCGATTGAGAATCGCTGGGGCTTTTTCTTTGAGCCATCGGCTGGGATGAATACAATCTCATTGCCCTCAATGGTCAGAGTTCCTTCCCAGCCTCGAATAACGGGTATCCGCCCGCCTGCGCCTCGGCTGCTCGCGCCCTGGTAGTCGTTGGCCTGGGTTCCGAGCACGGCTACGGTGAGCTTTTCGGGAAAATCTATCAGCGTATTATATGTATCGGGGATTTCGCGCTCTTCATAGCGGAATTTGCCGCCCGTGGC
>JAFGTU010000054.1 GCA_016933985.1 Sedimentisphaerales bacterium
AAGCTATAGCCGCATCCGCCACGTTGCCTTCAGCAAGCAGATTTCGGATAATAGTGCTTGAGACCGTAACGCTCCGCCCTGCTGAAAGCTCGACCTGCTCTGCTGTTATGACAGAGACCTCAAAGCCGTTGGCGGCGGCCAACTCCTGCAGAGTGTCGATATTACCGCTTCGTGCGGAGCCGAAGTTAAAGCCCTCGCCCTCGACGACCAAGCTCGGCCTGATACTGTCAATGAGAAACCGCTGAACAAAATCCGTGGCCGAGAGCGCCAAGAGCTCAGCAGTGCTTTCTACAACAGAGAGGTAATCGGCGCCAAATTCACCTATAAGATGCCCTTTCAGAGGCAGCGGCGTCAAGATACCGGGGGCCTTTCCCAGCCGCAGGACTGCAAGCGGGTGCGGCTCAAAGGTCATTACGAGCAGCTTAACGCCTCTATCGACCGCCGCTTGTTTGGCAGCCGTTAATATCTGCTGATGGCCCCGATGCACACCGTCGAAATTGCCGATGGTGAGTACGCAGCCCTTTTCGAAGGTCTTAATCTGTGAAATGCTTGATATTTTTTCCATAAACACTCTTGTCTTCTGACGCTCCTATCTTCTCACCCTGCATGCCCGAATCAAGGCCCCGTAGATCGCGTCGCGATGGGCCTTATCCTCCATGGCCTCCGGGTGCCACTGGACGAACAGGCCGAACCCCCCTTCCGTTCTCTCCATAGCTTCGGCGACGCCGTCCTTGCTGCGGGCAACAATTTTGAAGCCGTCTGCAAGGTCTTTGACCGCCTGGTGATGATAGGAATAAACGCGGACCTGTTCGCTACCGAGTATTTCCGCGAGGAAACTGCCCGGCTCGATTTGCACACTATGGGGGCGGCGATGATTGACCTTCTTGCCGACCTGCGAGGGTATATCCTGATCAAGCGAGCCGCCCGCCACCACGTTGGCGAACTGCATTCCCAGGCAGACGCCCAACAACGGCTTGCCGCTGGCCAGCCATTGGGCGATTAGCTTACGCTCAAAATCATACCGCTGCTTGGGGACCTCTTTGACCGTCTCATGTGGCTGTTCGCCATACGCAGCCGGCGGAATATCGTCCCCCCCTATCAGCACCAGCCCATCCAGCTCCCGCACATATCGCTCGATAATCCGCTTGTCGTCGATGGTCGGCAGGATAACCGGGACGCCGCCGACATCGGCCACCGCCTTCACATAGGAGAAGTTCACGGTAGTCGATGCTGCGCCCGTGGCCTCATTAACATCATAGACGCTCGTAATCCCGATAACCGGCGCATCCCCCCCGCCACCGGTCCGGCAGCCTGCGCAACCGACCAGTACCACGCAAATCAGCAAAAGCCTGACCTTCATCGTCAACTCCTATGCGATTCCTGCAAAACCAACCCAAGACGACCCCACTCAACGGTCCAGAAGCTCTTACACTACCTCCTGAACAATGAAAATGCAACGTTTTTCGAGCAGTCGTCGCTTATAGCCCAGTGGCGAAACGACATCAAAATTTTCTCAGAATATTTGCAACTTAGTTGCAAATTAGGCGTATCCAGTGTAAAATGTTTGCCGGTGCAAGAAGCTAACTGTGCCCGATTCTGGTTTTGTAAGGGTATGCCTATATGCAGAAAAGACTCTCAGCGATTGCCGTGGAATTGAAGGCGCATGCCCCGTTTACGCTGTTCGGGGCGGCGACGGGCGTTTTGTGCATGTTGATTTTCAAGGGCCTGGCCCACGATACGAGCAAAGTCATATTTTATGTTTTTCACCCTGCCCACGTCCTGCTTAGCGCCCTGGTAACCGCGGCGATGTTCAAGCTGCACAGCGTCAAGCGGAGCTTCGCCGTCATTCTGGTCGTTGCGATCGTCGGCTCTATCGGGGTCGCGACGTTGAGCGATTCGCTGATACCGTACGCAGGCGAGATGCTGCTGGGAATGAAGGTGCATGTGCACGGCCACGCCGGCGAAGACGAACATGGTCATCAGGCCGACGAACCGAAGCAAGGGACTGGATTCGTTAAGAACGCGCATATCGGTTTTGTGGAGGCATGGTACGTGGTCTTTCCCGCTGCAATTATCGGGACGCTGATAGCATGTTTCCGGCCGCGGACGAAGTTCCCGCACGCTGGTCACGTCTTGCTCAGCACATGGGCCTCGTCGTTCCACATGGTGATGGCGTTCGGCGGAAATATCTCGCTGGGCAGGCTTGTCGGCAGCTTCGTCTTTCTGTTTCTGGCGGTCTGGCTGCCCTGCTGCTTCAGCGATATTGTTTTCCCGCTGCTATTCGCGCATTCGCCGGACGGGCTATGCTGCTGCCACGGCGGGCATAAGGAGGCCGAGCAATGAAAAGCAACCTCGATTTGAAGGCCCGGCAGATACTGAAATCGGCCAAGCTCTACCTCACTGCGGGCAGAATGAGCGTCGTACAGGCCCTGCTCAAGGCGGATAAGCCCCTCACGCAGGAACAGATTGCCGGGCGACTGGGCAAAAAGCGATTTGACAAGGTGACAATCTATCGAACGCTCAAGACACTTGTGAAGGTCGGGCTGGTGCACAGGGCATTTATCGAAGATAGGGCCCGGCACTTCGAGCTGGCGCACAATTGCAGCGAGAGCCAGTGCCACCCGCACTTTACCTGCACAAACTGCGGGAGAACACACTGCCTGACCGACATGGCCATCCCTGGGGCAAAAAAGCGATACAAGGGTTTTCTGATTCATCGGCAACAAACTCGCTTCGAGGGGCTGTGCCCGGCCTGCGCCTAAAAGGGGAGCATGGGGCCGGGCAACCAAGTGTAATATATTGTTGAGACATAGAGCGTGATTCGGACAACTCGAAATATTCTGGTCGTAATCTGCGTGCTTTGCCTGACGGCAATGGCTGCGCAGGCAGCGCTGTTGCTGCACATCCTCACTCAAGACCACCCCGATAAACACGATTCGTCCCACTGCCAAATCTGCCGCCAATTGCTGCTTTTGGCCCAGAAATACGCAACCGAACCCGAAACACAAACCGACAACACGGGCAGTCCGACATATTGTCCAGATTACTGCCCCTTCACTTACCCACACCTTTTCTATCCGGAAAGCTTCAATCCGCGTCCGCCTCCACCTGTCTGTTAGGCGGTCACACGTTTGAAACGTTGCAGGCTTCAAGGGCAATGCTGCGCGCCAAACGACCTGCAAGATTGTGACAGCAAAAAAACGGTCTTTGATGGATGGAGGATATTATGTTCGCAAAACGATCTGCCGCTTTGGCGGGTGTAACGATAACGCTTATTGTCGCCTTCGCGGCCGGTGACTCACACGGCCACGTTCATACTCACATCGGGTGCAATCCTGACGGCATCTGGGGCAATGCCGGTGATAACCAGTTGTGGATTTTCGCCACACCGGAGCAATCCCAGTGGGACACGATATATATGGAGCCGACGGGAGAATTCATCGGCGACAGCCAGGTTTATGTGGCGGTGCTGGACTGCTGGCATTCGGCACATCCGGTAACGGGGGTATTTCAGTTGGGTGGTGCAACCGAAGGACAGATACCGGACTGGATGATTGGGATCAAACGCATCGAGTATTCGGATCCAACGAATTTCTGGATCGAGGAAGAGGCTACCGGCATTGAAATTCTGCTCAATGATGGGGACGTCTATTCGTTTGGAACGCCGCAGTGGTTTGACGACATGTACAATGAAAACGGCACGCTGGGCGCCTACGGCTTCCACGTTCATACGAAGTTTCTGGCCCTGGCCAACGGCCTCGGAGAGACGTTTTCGGCGACCTTCACCGCTCTCGACGCAGGGCTGACCGGCTACATTGAATCAGCCCCTTATACCCTAAACTTCGTGACGGTCCCGGAGCCGGGAACCATCTGCCTGCTTCTATTCGGGGCTGCTGCCTTGGTTAGAGGCCGGCGAAGGTAATAAG
>JAFGTU010000458.1 GCA_016933985.1 Sedimentisphaerales bacterium
CCAAGTGGCCTGAGTACACCCGGCTTGATGAGATACTTGAACAGCCTGTGCTGAAGAAGGAACTGTTTGCCGCTCCGGTGATTATCAAGGAAGTGGAATTGCTTCGCTGGAATCGAAGTTTCCTGTGCCGGGTACGGTCTTCCGATGGCGCTGAGGGCATTTCGGTGGGTCACAGCGGAATGAATTCGCTCTATCCGATCTTTCTTAATTCCGTGAGACCGTTCTTCATCGGTAAGGATGCACGCGAGTTGGATCTGCTGCTGGAGAAGGTGTACATATACCAACTTAACTTCAGGCTCAGCGGTCTGGCGCTGGGAATACCGCTGGCCACACTTGAGTTCGCGATCCTCGATATGCTGGGGCGGATTGCCGGCAAGCCGATGGGTGAGCTGATCGGGGAGATCCATCACCGGCAGGTTGCGGTCTATCAGGCCACCGAGTATCGCGAGAAGCCCGTGGAGGAGTCGCTGGAGCTGATCAAGCGGGATGTGGCGGAGTATAACGCCGATGCGGTCAAGATCAAGGTTGGGGGGCTTATGTTCATGACGGCGAACCACAATGCCGTTGGGCCGGCAGGGAGGACGGAAAGAATGATTCCGCTGATCCGTGAGACGTTCGGTGACAAGATGGCTTTGTATGCCGATGCAAACGGTTTCTACTCGGTGGATGAGGCGATACGGGTTGGCAAGTTGTTGGAGGAGTACGGGTATGGTTTCTTTGAAGAGCCGGTTGCTTTCGACTGGTATGAAGAGACCAAGGAGGTGGCCGACGGGTTGACGCTTCCCGTGGCCGGTGGGGAGCAGGAATACGGTCTGCATGGCTTTCGGTGGCTTATCGCCAATGATGGGCTACAGCTTGTGCAGCCGGACAACTACTACTTCGGCGGGATGATTCGCTCGATGAAGGTCGCGCGGATAGCGCATGCGTGTGGGAGGCCCTGTACGCCGCACATGTCCGGCGGAGGACTGGGATACCTTTACATGATTCATTTTGTGTCGGCCCTGCCCAATGCGTTTGCCCATCATGAGTTCAAGGGGTTGGGGACGAATGTGCGGTTTGAGTGTAAGACATCGCCGCTGTCGGTGGTTGATGGGAAGATCCAAGTGCCTAGCGGTCCGGGGCTGGGTGTGGAGATTGACCCGGATTTCATCAAGAAGCATGAAGTTGTCAGAGGATAGTGCACAAGAAAGCAGATAATCCGATTTGGCGGCTCCAGTCTTCGGTAGTTGATTTCGAGGGCGGATCTTGCCCCCCTGTTCAATCCACATGCCTTAAGAGGCTTCCGGACCCTATGGGTTGCATGTCGAGCGTGTGAACGGCGGAAGAGTCCGCTCGAGTCGGACCCTGCAGGTTTTTGCCTTCACCTTTCTTTCGCCGCCCGTTGGGTGAGGACGGCAAGGGCAAATCACCGCAGGAACAAGCAACTGCGCAACTTGGGATAGAACCGGGGCTGGCTCGGGCATTTGGGCCTTTGACAATCGGACGAGAAACGACTATCATTGTGCACATGAAGCGGCGCGAATTCATTCAAGCAATGGAGGTCCTGGGACTTGGGTCCCGCATGGCGACACGGAATTCCGGGAGCATTTCCGCGCCGAGATCGAACAGACCATTCGCCGACTGCGGAATCACCCATCGGTCCTGCTGTGGGTGGGGGGCAATGAGCAGTACCTCTGGTCGTCCACGGCCGACGTCCCGGAGGCCAGGCGTGACATCTTTGAGAAGATCATGCCGGACGCCTGCAGGCGGCTCGACCCGACGAGGTTGTTTCACACCAGCTCGCCCTACGGGGGGCCGACGGGCAACTGGCCTCTGGAGGGCGACTGGCATGACTACACGACCATCAACTTCGCCCCGGAGGCATCTGTGCCGTTGTTCGGTTCCGAGGTCCTGCGCACCAGCGTGCCGTCTGTAGCCAGCATGCGACGTTTCCTGATCGATGAGGAATTCTGGCCCAAAGGATTTGACCCGGCCGTCCGCAGGGGCGGGAAACGACGGGGGCGGCCCAGGGTGGCGGACGAAGAAGCCAAGCGGCGGCGGACATTCAAAGCCGAGTGGGAGCGATACAAAGAAACTGGCCCGGATGCAACGAAGAAACGTTTCTGTGAAGACGAGGAAATAAACGTCGAATACCTGAACAACTCTGTGTTACGTTGGTGTCGGGACCACCCTGAATAGCACAGAACACGCGGTAATAATTCCCCCGCAATTTTCACCGCATAAAGAAAAACGCGCCTGACGGAGAAAAGTTTTCAACGGGAACTCCTTATATCTTCTTGTTTTGCCGCATCCACTCCATTTCGTTCACGCGGAAAATATTCGAGCCTTTAATTTTCTTCACCGCGCGTGACTTACAATCCAGATAGTCCGATGCATAGTGTGTCGGGCAGTTCAGTAATGGCTTTATTTGGAGTAAGACAAGATGAACGACACGGCGACAAAGAGATGCAACACCGAGACCCCAGATCAGGTAATTATCTTCTCAGTAGTCGAGCACGCGAGGTTCGGGGTGGTCAGCCGGGAGGGGGCAATGTCTGCCCTGGAAGAGGAGATAGGCCTGCTGTTATGGATGTTGCAGGGTGAGTTAAGCCCCGAAGAACGGCAAGAGGCGTATCGACGCCTTGAACAACTACTTTCGCGGAGATATGGAGGGGGGCCTGGCATGAATCGGAAGCCAAAAGGCATTTCCGGCGTTTGCGTCAAGCATGGCGGGGCAGTCAAGAGGGTGAAGGGTTGATGGTTCCGGTGGTTTTTTTCTTCTCGGTTTTCAAGGCGACGATGAGGGCGCCGGCTGATGCGCCGGCGGCGTAGCTCAAGGCGAGCAGCCAGTTATTGGTGCGGATAAAATTCGACAACACCCACAACCCCAAGAGATTTTCGATAAAGACAATCAGGACGAGGATAGTCTTCTCCCCACGGGCGCAGGCCAGCGTCCGACGCAATGCGAGCGACCATTCCCCACAACCAACGGCCAAGTAAAGCACAATGTTCAGGAGGAGGCTCATAGTTTTCCTCCTTCCCGGTGTCGTCTCGGCCAAGTATGTTTCGATTCGTGTTCATATCATAGCCATCCTTAGTCCCGTCTGGACTGCAGCAATTCAGTCCGGCAGAACGCCTGCGCAAACGCATCCTGCAGCAAGCTATACGATAGATAAGGGCCGCGTGTTCTTGGCGGAAAACTTTGCGCTTTTGGCCGGAAAACATCGGACCGGCTTGGACTATGTTGGACAGACGGACCGCACTGGCACTATCAAAACGCCGCTCTTGACCGCGCCCGGCAGGGCTCGAACCTGCAACCTTCGGATTCGAAGTCCGGCACTCTATCCAATTGAGCTACGGGCGCTAATCCACTGTGCAAAAAGGGTCATAGGCAATCGTCCTTCAAAGCAACAACGATTTGCCTGCAACAAATCATATCATACTCAAATCCCCTCAGTCCTTCAATGACAAAGTAGTCGCCAAATCGAATGAATATTGCGGCGATCCTGAGGATTTCCGTTTTACGTGGGGCGGGTGTGGAATTTTTAGCCAGGCAATCTGGGGGTGTCGAAGAGGCTGAGTTGTGTCTCTGATCAAGAAATATTTTGCGAAAAAAGAGATTTGGGGTTCTTGCTCGATAGGAGTATGGTATTATCATGCTTGTAAATCCGGTGGATTAGGGTGAATTTGTTGAAGTTGGGGGGGGGGAAGGGTGCCTGTGGCCGAGAAACGCAAAAGAGATGACTTGGCTCGCATGTCTGCTATTCGCGGGGTGGTTACCCTGCTTTTTTTGATTTCGGGGGCCAGCGGGCTGGTCTATGAAGTGACCTGGACCAGGGCGTTCGGGGTAGTATTCGGGAATACTGTGTTCGCGGTGAGCACCGTCCTGACGGTTTTCATGTTGGGCTTGGCTGTAGGCAGTTGGCTATTCGGAAGGATTGCCGATGGCAGCGGCAACCCACTGCGGCTTTACGGGGTGATCGAGCTGTTAGTGGGGCTGTACGCATTTGCATTTCCGGCGATTCTGCGGCAGACCGATGTGCTGTACACGTGGATTTACCGCGCTTTTGGGTCAAGTTTCTACCAGCTCAGTCTTATCCGGTTCATCGTTTCTATTGTGATTCTGGCGGGGCCTGCGGCGCTGATGGGGGGGACGCTGCCTGTGCTGAGCCGGCTTTGGGCGGAACCGGCCTGGTTTGGCCATCGCAAGGCTCAGCCGGGCAAGAGTGTCGGGCTTCTTTACGCGGTAAATACGTTCGGGGCCGTGGCGGGCGCTTTTTTTTCGGGTTACTTTCTGGTCAGGCTTCTGGGGGTAAGCAACACGATTTACGCTGCGGCCGCGGCGAATGTGCTTATCGGCCTTGTAGCATTGGTGTTGTCGGGCGCCCTGCCTCGGCGTGCGACGGATGCGGCGTTGCGGTCCGACAGTCGCACGAAGAGAAAGAAAAGGGGTAAAGGCAAGCCGCAGAAAGCCGAGGCCGCTCTGGCTCAACCTGTAATGGATGATCACAGGCGAGCCCGAGGGGCTATCCTTGCGGTGATGGCGATATCCGGCTTTTGTGCGCTGGCTCTTGAGGTGGTGTGGACGCGGGTGCTGGTCTTTGTTCTGGGCACGTCGGTCTATGCCTTTGCGTGCGTGCTGACGACATTCATCCTCGGACTGGCGATCGGCAGCGTGATTGCGGGACACTTGATCGTGCCTCGCTTGCAGAGGCCTGTTTTTGCGATTGGCGTGGTCGAGTTTCTTCTGGCGGGCAGTGTTCTTACGAGCATAGGGGTGCTGGAGTATCTTTGGCATATCGATTTGAAGGTTGTGTACTGGATCGGCGGCTCACTGACGTTTGTGGGCGATACGGTGACGCATTTTCTTGACGCTGCCGTCGTGGTCCTGGTGCCGACGATTCTAATGGGCATCGCTTTCCCGATCGCGGTTAAGGTTTATGCGCCGTCGTGGGAGACTGTTGGAAAGCGTGTCGGGGCGCTCTATGCCTGCAATACTATAGGTTGTGTGGTCGGGTCTTTTGCCGCCGGTTTCTTGATGGTGCCGTGGCTGGGCATGCGGAACAGCATTCTTCTGATAGTAGCGATTCAGTTTCTTTTGGGCGTTTCCGTTCTGGCGTTCCTGTCGGAGGCCCGGCGGATGCTCGTGGGTGTGCCTTCGGCTGTGATTGCCGTCGCCTCTGTAGCCTCGGCATTTATCGCCGTGCCGGAGGATGTGTTTCTTCGCACTATCAAGACATATCATTATCCGAGCAAGGTGCTGTTTATGAAAGACGGCGTTACCGGTACGGTGACGGTGCATGATATACCGGATGGGGATCGGATCATCGCGGTTGACGGCGTGAACGTTGCGGGGGTCGATTTTATGCTGCGGACGACCCAGATGCTGCAGGGATATGCGCCTCTATTCGTGCACAGAGGCCCGAAGAAAGTGCTGCAGATCGGATTCGGCAGCGGCGAGACGTGCGGCATCGGCGTGGATTTCGATAAGTCGCCGGACTACGAATATACCATCTGCGAGATCTGCCCGGATGTGTTCAAAGCGGGGCAATATTTCAAGGACATAAATCGAGGCGTCTATGAGAATCCGAGGCTGCGCAAGGTCATCATGGACGGTAAGAATTTCGTCAAGCTGACCGATGAGAAGTTCGACATCATTATGAACGATTCGACATATCCCGGCACTACCGGTAGCTCGGCACTCTACACATACGACCATTTTATGCAGTGCCGCGAACGACTAAACGAGGGCGGGGTTCTATCGTGCTGGGTTCCCATCGATCTTCGGCCGGAGGATTTTCAGGTCATTGTGCGCAGCTTCCAAGCGGCAATGCCGCACTGCTCGCTCTGGATGGTGAATAACTGCGTAAACAAGCACGCAGTCATCATGGGTACAATGCAACCGATGAGAATTGACTTCGGACGTATCCGCGAGCTGGTAGCTCGGCCCCCCATCGCCGCTGACCTGGCGGTGATCAACATCCTCTCTGCATATGATTTTCTGGACAGTTTGGTGGTGGGCGAAGAAGGGCTGCGTGCGATCGGAGGCGACGGACCTCTGAACACCGATGATACTCCGTCGCTGGAGTTCGGCGCCTCTGTCAAGCGTGATGTCGAGGGATGCTGGATTGCCGTACTCAAAGCGATGGTGGAGAACCACACGCCGCCGAGTAAGTACATAGTTGGAATTGGCAGCGGCACGGAGGCCGAGTCGGTCTCGAAGATGCTTGAGCAGTACTATCGCGGGACGGGGCATGCTTTGCGGGGCATGCTCGGCATCCTGCAAGGCGACCCGGATATGACACAGCAGGCTTTTACAAGGGCAGCACAGGTTAATCCGTTAGACCGTGACGTCGAGGGCTGCATTCAGGAGATGTATCGGGAGATCGAGGCATTCGAGGCCGCCATTGAAAGAACGCCGAACAATGCAATTTTGAGATGGCGTCTGGCGCAGCGATATATGCTCCTGGCCGAGTACGACAAGGCTATCGATCAATACCTCGTCTATTACAATCTCAGCTCGGGCGACCCCAAGCTGCAGGCGCGGGCGCAGAACAATATCGGCGTCTGCCACAAGGGTATGAAGAGGTTTGACGATGCCGTTGGCGCTTTTAGCAGAGCCGTTGAGCTGGACCGCGGTCTGGTTCAGTCTTATCTGGGTCTCGCTGCGGTCTATCAGCAGTCAGGTGAG
Source organism: Sedimentisphaerales bacterium (assembly GCA_016933985.1). Lineage (GTDB taxonomy): Bacteria > Planctomycetota > Phycisphaerae > Sedimentisphaerales > Anaerobacaceae > JAFGCD01. The sequence goes on from JAFGTU010000458.1 coordinate 6,671, forward strand.
CCGAACAAGGCCGTTGAGATATTGCTAAGAGCTGTGCAGGTCAGCGATCAGGCGAACAAGGTGCTCGTTTATATCAGGCTTGGCCAGTTGTACACTGAAATGAAGGACTATCAGTCGGCCTTGGATTATGCGGACAAGACGCTGGAGCTGCTGCCGCCGCAGTCGCAGATGTGGAATTACATCAGCGAGCGCAAAGTGCTCCTGCGCAAGGCCCTTCAGGAGGCACAGGGCGCACCGAGTCCAAGTGACCCCGCATCGGGCTGTTGACACGGGCGTTTAAGGCGGGCATAATGCTTCTATGTTATTGTCCGGTTCGGTAACAAAACAAGTCAGACGTTTAGTGAAAGAATCAAGGAGATTGTAATGAGCTTTAGAAGTATTGCGATATGGACGGCTTGCGTGGCGATGGTTGTGGCGACGGTTTTTGCAGTTGTGGTTTCGGCTGAGTCCGGCGGTTCTGCAAAGCCGGCCAAAGAGGTTGACAATGTTGCTCCTGCCGGTTTCGTTTCGCTCTTCAACGGCCGCGACTTCACCGGCTGGAAGGTGCCGGAGGGCGACGGTGGGCACTGGAAAATCGTCGATGGAGCGATAGACTACGATGCTCAGAGCGAAGCGAAGGGCGATAAGAGCCTGTGGTCGGTCGGAGAGTTCGGCGACTTTGTTCTGCGGGTCGATTGGAGAATAAAGGAAACGCCCTACATCAATCCCAACGTCCCGTATATCCTGCCTGACGGCACTCACGCAA
>JAFGTU010000459.1 GCA_016933985.1 Sedimentisphaerales bacterium
CAGCAGCGACAAACGAACGTCGTCGTCGTCCTTGATTTCCTTGAGCATCTTGTCGATCAGCAGGGCCTCGTTGAAAGTCGAGGCGACTTCGGCCACGAAGGTCGAGTAGTCCGCCGTCGGGTATGGCTGTTCCTTGTTCGAGTAGTCGCTGTGCATCGCGTGGCCAAGCTCGTGCGCCAGCGTGCTCACGTCGTCGTATTGCCCATTATAGTTCAGGAGGATGTATGGATGCACGTCATACGCGCTTCCGTTGGAGTACGCCCCCGCTCGCTTGCCCGGCGTCGGATGGACATCCACCCACCGGTTTTCCAGCGCCTTCTCGACCGCGCGCATGTACGACTTGCCCAACGGCCTGGCCGCTTCGATGACCAGCTTCCTGGCCTCGTCGTAAGTGTATTCCAGCTCGATGCCCTTGACCACCGGCGCATAAATATCAGAGTACTTCAGCGTATCGACCCCGAGCATCTTCTTCTTCAAATTCAGATAGCGGTGAAACGAATCGAGATTATTGTTCACGTTCTCGATAAGTGCCGTATATACCTCGGTGGGAATGTTGTCCTTATCCAGAGCGCTTTCCAGTGACGACTTGTAGCCCCGCGTCCGGGCGTAAAACATGTCTTTCTTCACGTTTGAATAGAGCTGCACCCCAAACGTCCGCCTGAAATCCGTGAACACTTTCCAAAAAGCATTGAACACGGTTTCCCGGTCTTCACGATTCGCCAGCGCGCGATAGCGGGCATACCCGGCCTTGTTCAACAGTGCGGTTTCGCCGTCACTCAATTTAACTTCCGGGTAGGGCAGTTCCGCATCGCTTAGAATGGCGTAGATTGAGGACGGCGCATCGGCTATGAGGCTTGTCTGCGCCAGTATTTTCTCCTCTTTTTCCGATAGCGTGTGCTCCTTCGTTCGCTGAATGTCGTAAAGGTACATCTTATAAACCTTCAGCCCAGGCTTCTTCGCAATGAAATCATCGATCTTGGACTTGTCCATTCTTGCAATTTCAGGCTCGATAAACGAGGCTTTCGCGCTGTAGTCTGTGGCGAGCTGCTCGGTTTCCTGCCTCATAGAAAGATAATCGGAGTCGCGTGTGTCCTGGTCGGCCCTCATCGCGGCGTAGTTGTGCAGACGAGCGAATTCCTTGCTTAGCCGGCTGTCGAAATCCAGGCAGGCAAGAAGTTCAGCCGCCGATTCGCCCAGCTTGCCCTGGTACTCGAGGACCTTATCAAACTGGCCCGCCAGCTTCTCCTTTGCCTTGTTCCAAGCCTCGTCCGATGCGTACAGGTCTTCGAGTTTCCACGTTTCCTTCACTGGAATATCCGAGCGATCCCTCGTTTGCGCGTTCGCTTGCCCAAATACTGAAAGGGCGGCAGATATGACCAGCATTCCTAATACTCTGCACATAGCGGCTCCTTGTACACAAATCGGTCTCTTGTTTTGGCCGGTATGGCAGGGGACCCGGCCGTTAAGGGCAACGCAAATATGATAATCCCTCCTGTGCATCACTGTCAATTGTCTTGCGAAAACAAAGAAGATTGCCGTTGTCTAATGCAGTGATCTGTCAAAACAGCGATTGCAGGAGATTGCCGGGAGTCCAGGCCGGGCCGGCAAGGCACTATCCCAGGCGAGCTCAATGCAAATGTCCGCCTGGGATAATGCCGTCCGGCTGAGAATAGCTCATACTTGAGCTCCGGAAGATCGTCGCTGTCGATGAAGAAAGCAATGGCTTTCTCAACAGCGGGCTCAACCTCTTCCTTATGCTCTACCCTACTCTCCTAATGCTCCGGCTGTCCCATAAAACGTGTGTAAGCGCCGACCGGCCTGAACGGTTTCAGGGTGACAGGGCCTTTAACGATTTGCAGGCAAACCAGCGCTTCTCCTCGAAATCGCAGTAAGAGATGATATCCTGGTCTCTAAAAGCCTTCTCAGCAAAATCCATCACGCCGCCCTTCATAGCTTCAACCAGCATAGGTATCTCACCGTGTCTCGTAACGGTTATCGGCGCAAAAGGCGAGTGACTTGACTGCTTTCTCAAGAAATGGCGGCATCGATATTGTGCGGTGTCCGGAGATTCAGCAGGTCATCGGGCGTCAGTTGGTCCAATGTCTTGCCCAACTGCTTAGCAACGCTGTCTATCCAGGATACCAGTGCGCCTACCGCTTCTTGGTCGAAGTCATAGCCGGCCGAATCTGTCAGAAGCGTAACGGCTTGGCCAATGGAGCGCGAAGTCCGATACGAGCGGGTCGAGGTAAGGGCATCGAACGTATCAGCAACGGCCATGATCCGGGCCCCCAGGGGGATTGAACTGCCCGAAAGCCCGTCCGGATAGCCCTGGCCGTTCCATTTTTCGTGATGATGCCGAACAAGCTCCACCTCCTGCTCCAGAAAAGTCATTTTCTCGAGGATGCGAACGGCTATTAGTGGATGCTGCTCGACAATGCTCCGCTCGCGGGGGGTAAGCCGGCCCGGCTTTGACAAGATGGAGTCGGGTACCCCAATCCTGCCGATGTCGTGAATCATTGCTGCTCGCCGGATTACCTCCAGCTTGCCGGCGGGGACTCCCATAGTCCGGGCGATGGCGACGGTATAATGCGTCACGTTCTCCGAATGCTTCTTCGCGTGAAAATCTTTTGCCTCCAGGGCCTGGACCAAGCCGCAGATGCTCTGAACGAACATCGTCTCAGCCTGTTCGGATAGTCCCGCGATGCGTCTTCGCAGTATCTTGATCTTGTCCAGTTCGAGATCGCTCGCATCCGGACGCCTGGACATCCTTTCGTTCCATATTAGCACGCAGTCTCGACCGGCGCTTTTTGCCTCGTAGAGGGCCAGGTCCGCTCTTCGCATGATGTCACGCGGAAGATTGGCGTCGTCCGACTTGCTCTGCGCTATTCCGCAACTGATGGTTAAAGGCACATTTTCGCCGAGCTTGATCTCGTGTGTCTTTTCTCGAAGCCTCTCCATCAACGCTATCGCATCCTTGGCCCTGGTCTCGGGCAGGAGTATTACGAATTCGTCGCCCCCGTAGCGTGTCAGCACGTCAGGCGTTCGCTTCAGGCGTTTCATGGTCGCTGCAAGCTGCACAAGGGTATCGTCGCCTGCTGCATGTCCCAGGATATCGTTGATTGTCTTGAAGTTGTCGAGGTCTATGATCGCTACGGAAAAAGGACGTTCGTATCGTCTGGTGCGGGCGCATTCGGCCTGGAGCTTGTCTTCGAGCAGCTTTCTCGAGCCGACGCCGGTCAGGGCATCGGTCAATGAGGTCAGCCTTGCCTGCTGGTAAAGCCTGGCGTTTGTCAGGTGAGAACTCAGTATTTCCCTGGCCAGGCGGGCCTTGTATGACAGCAGCTCCCGGTTCGTCGCCGCCGAAACGCTCAGGTCGCACATGCACAGGAAGCCCTTGTATGTCCCCTCTTCATCGGATGAGGATGCCTTTTTATCCAGCACGCCCAGCGGGATCACCAGACGCGGCGATTGGCCGCCGAGGCCTCTGCACATTTCGGGGATGCTGTCGTAATAGAGTTCACCATCGTCATACGGCTGCCTTGCATTGACTACGCTACTCAATCCTTCTCGCGGACACCCGCATTGGCTGCGGCTTACGAGAATGTAGTCTTTCTTTGATAGTTCGTCTTTGTGAAAGCATAAGACACATTTACCTGCCCCGAAGAGTTTCGGGACCTCGCGGACGACTATATCAGCCACCTCGTTTATGTCGATGCTTTTCAGGCACGTGGAGAGCATCGCGACTTCTTCAGCGGCGGCCCTGTCCTCGATAAGCTGTCTTCCCATCAGGTCGCGGGCCGAGAGCATTCCGACGACAACATCATTTTCGATGACCGGCAAATGACGAATCTCATTGGCGGCCATGATCGCACGCGCCTCACTCGTGGGCGTCTGCGGGGAACAGCAGACAACGTTCGACGTCATTATTTCCGCTACGAACGTAGCGCTAAGGTCTCTTGAAGGGGCGATTACGCGATTGATAATGTCTCGTTCCGTTATGATGCCGGCATATTTACCCTCATCATCGCTCACCACAAGACAGCCTACGTTGTTCACGGACATCTCAGTTGCGGCTGCCTCCACGGTGGCGTTGCAATTGATAGTGAATATCTGCGATGTGGCATCTGTGGTTAGCTGCATTCCTGAGTCCTAAAAGCGCTTCATTAAGAACATGTCGTCACAGCCTAAATGGACATCATCCACATTCGGCCTCTGCCAAATGTATTGTATCGGCTGCAATCCAACGTCACTTAAGTCCCGCGGCCCGCCGAATCCCTGCCGCCCTCACGATATTTCCCTGCTATTTCCTGGATGTTTACCCGGCTGCTCGCAGCCACTACAACCGATAGAGCGAGTGCCCGCTTCTTGGCCAATCTGTGTTGACCTGTACACAGCGAAGACGCATGAATCCGCAATCTTCATTCCTCACAAATCTCGGGTCTTTTTCTCAATTTCTTTTCTCTGTTACGCTAAGTCGTTATATGATAATGCCTTACATGTGTGTATTATTTTTGCTGAGCCGCGCAGGAATGCCCTTGACAGTTTTGGCGAGTAAGGATATTATGATGATGTCGTATGTGAATGTGAACACAAGCATTTAAGAATTCTCCCAAAGGCTATGAGGTATCGTAGAGTTCCGGATGAGACAATTCGACGGCTGCCGAAGTATCTAAGGGCCCTCCTCCTGCTGATGGACCGAGGTCAGAAGACCGTTTCAAGCGTCGCCTTGGCCGACTTGATGGGAGGAAATCCGGGAAGAGTCAGGAAAGATTTCTCTTATTTCGGAGGCTTCGGAAAACGCGGCTTCGGATACGACGTCGAGACGCTGGCGGGCGAAATTAGAAAAATCCTCCGATTGAACGTAGTGAACAAGGCCGCTCTCGTCGGCGTAGGCAATCTGGGAAGAGCCATTTTGGCCTTCCCAAGTCTCAAAAAATATGGTTTTGAAATTGTCGCCGCCTTCGACAATGATCCCAAGAAAATCGGCGAAAAGGCCGGAGGAATAGTTATTGAGCATATCTCGCAGATTTGCGATCTTGAGCAGAGAGGCGTTTATGTGGGGATCATTGCCGTGCCGCGACAGGCGGCTCAGCAGACGGCGGACGATCTCCTTGAAGCCGGAGTCAGAGGTATTGTGAAGTTTTCACAGGGCTATATAACCGTCCCAAAGAGAGTGAAAGTCATCACTATCGATATTGCAATGGATTTCGCCCGCTTGCCTTACTATATGCCAAGGAGTCCGTCGCGTGCTGCGGCCTTCAGGCGGACCGGGAGCCTTTGAATGTTGCAGGCAAATGGCCGTATGGATTTGAAGCATAGGGTCAACAATACAAATGTGGCCGAAGATTTTGCAGGAATATGTTAGATGATCTACAAAGTAATCAAAAAGAGCGAGTTCAAGAAACTCATAAATGGCATCATCAGCCAGAACGAGACGTTCGGACCAAAAGAGGTGGACAGACGCACGGACGGCACAGCGGTTTACCAGTTCAAAGAGGTGAAGTCTTTCGACGAGATGGACCTTGACTACACCGTCACATACTCGTCCGTGAAGAACTTCTTTCTGCCCTTCCGCGAAGAGCTCTCGAAATTCGACTTCTCCGACAATGACTGGAAGCAGGATGTTGAGTACAGGGTCAATCCGCGGGCAATTATAGGCGTCAGGGCGTGCGACATAAACGCCCTGAACATCCTCGATAGAATCTTGATCGAAGGGGCTTACCCTTCGCCCTATTACCTGGCGAGAAGGAAGAATACCTTTCTGGTCGGTATGGACCACGAGCCTTTGCCGGATTGCTTCTGCGAGTCCCTCCGACAGGACACCGTCCACCGCGGCTTCAATCTGTTCTGCACCGACATCGGAGATTGCTACTATGTGGCGATAATGTCATCGAAGGCATTCCAGTTCCTTAAAAACGTGAATGTTAGCGACCCGACAAAGGACGACGATGTCAAATTCCTCGAAAGAAGAAAACTCATCAAAAGCAAATTCGTGGCCAAAGTGGACGTTACCGGACTTCCCAGCGTTCTGGACATAGAGTTCAAGTCGCCGGTCTGGAAGAAATGGGGAGACTTGTGCCTGAACTGCGGCACCTGCGCAATGGTCTGCCCCACTTGCTACTGCTACACAATGGAGGAGACCATAGACGTTGGCCTGAAGAGCTC
>JAFGTU010000009.1 GCA_016933985.1 Sedimentisphaerales bacterium
ACCATAATAGCCTCCTGTTCGACGCCACCATACCACAGGAAAACTACCTTATCCACTGGTCCAAAAAACCGGGAGTATTACAACTACGCCTTTCAATCATACCCTGCCACCTCGCTTGCTACAATATTTAGTCCACGAGGATCAAACCATAATAATTCAGACATTGCTGCGCCGCTCGTACCACATGGAGTTCCATGCTCCCCTCGCCCCATGGCGATACTCGATTCCCCTTTGCATAATCGGGCTCGTATCAATAGTGGGTTCGCTATCCACCATCGCCTATTCAGAGAATACCCTGTTCGGCGGGCTTTGGGCCAAGCCCGATTCTATCTTCGAAGAAGAGGAGCAGACCGGACTGCCACGGGCTTTCCGGGTCCATTCGCTAATCAACCAGGTAATCCAAAAGACCAGGGTGGGCGATGAGCCTGGACGAGTCCGGATCATCCCCGACTGCTTCAGACGTTTGCCTACTACGTGCCCGTTCGGGAGCACGAGAAGCGAAAGCCAGCCGCCTGCGTGATCCGCACAATCATCTTCAATTTGAGCTGGTTTCAGAAGGTTTCTTTCGTAAGCCGCGAGTATTCGCCGGCCACAGCTACGCCAATAGGCCCAATAATGCCCCACAAAGGCGCCCCGAATGGCCGAAGAACAATAACCGACCAATAGACATCCGGACGGTTATACATTGGCTACACTAAACGCCCAAGAAAAGCTGCTGTATGTTGAAGAACCGCTGGAAGAAATTCCTTGACTTTGGCGGAGTGATTTTGGTATAATCATGTTTCCGGCAAGTGCTATGGCGTGAAATCGGGGGCTGTGCAAGCCAAGCGATTTTTCATTGGTACTTTTAGCTCAGCCCAACGGGGTTTCTGGTGCTATGGCGCTTGTACTTACGGAAGGGTCTCGCGGATACAAGGACGATGCTATTGGTGTGGCAGGCGGCATTCGTATTTGCCGGCTGTAAAACCAGCTTTCACCGGGCCGCGCATATTTGGAGAACAGGGTGAACGAAAAGGGTCAAATATCCCGAGCCCATAATCCGCTACACGGGCGCAGACTTGGCGAGGAACTCGTTTCCAGAGGGATACTCACCAGCCCGAAATTGGAAGAGGCTCTACAAGAACAGAAACTACGAGGGGGCCGCCTGGGGCAGGTTCTTACCGCGCTTGGAATCATAAGCGATACACAGCTTGCCGAGGCGCTGGGGAATCTCTTCTCAATCGATAGTGTTCACCTCGAGCCCTCGTCGATAGATATGCGCATAGCACGTCTTCTTCCCGAGGCCGTTGCTCAGCGGCATAGCCTGGTGGCTATTGAGGAGAGAAACGGGAAGGTGGTTGTTGCCGTCGCCGACCCGCTTGATGTGATTGCAGTCGATACCGTCGAAACGAAGATGCGCAGAGAGGTGGAAATCGTCATAAGCACTGCGCGTCAAATACGAAAAGCGATAGAGATAATCTACCACGGCTCAGATATTGACGAGCAGCGGCTTCGAGATTTGGTGGAGCTTGAGATCTCCAGTGACGATGAGCCGGGGGATTCGACGGTTGCCGAGAACACGGAAGCGGACATAAACGTCGAGGAAGCCGCCACACGGGCGCCCGTGATTCGATTTGTAGATCTGCTGCTCAGACAGGCCGTCAAAAGCAGAGCAAGCGATATTCACGTGGAGCCGGAAGAACGTTCAATGACGATTCGTATGCGGATTGACGGCGTTCTTCGTGATATGGTTCCGCCGCCAAGGAGAATGCAGGCCGCCGTGGCAACGAGAATGAAGATACTGGCCAAGATGGACATCGCGGAGCGTCGGCTGCCGCAGGACGGCAGATTCAAGATCAAGGCGCCCGGCAGAGATATCGACGTGAGAGTTTCAGTAATCCCGACAATATACGGTGAGAAGGTCGTCATGCGTATATTGGATGCCGCGGCCGTCGATCACAACCTTGATAGACTCGGATTCGAGCCGGCCTTGCTTGAAGTGCTCAAGATAATGCTGAAACAACCTCACGGCATAATCGTTGTAACGGGCCCGACAGGCAGCGGGAAGAGCACAACGTTATACTCGGCGCTGAATTGGCTTAAAGATCCGAAGAAGAATATTACCACGGTGGAGGACCCGGTCGAATACCGGTTGAAGGGAATAAACCAGGTGCAGGTCAAGCCGGAGATCGGGCTGGACTTCGCATCGTCTCTGCGTGCGATTCTGCGTCAGGATCCCGACATTGTCCTTATCGGAGAGATTCGGGATAAGGAGACGATCGATATCGCTATCAAGGCGTCTCTCACGGGCCATTTGGTGCTGAGCACTTTTCATACGAACGACGCCCCAAGCGCGATAAGCCGAATGGTTTATATGGGTGTCGAGCCTTACCTGCTGGCGTCCACTCTGAATCTGGTGATTGCCCAGAGGCTGGTCGCGCGGGTATGCCAGCACTGCAAAGAGCCGGTGAAGCCGGATGAGAAGATTCTCAAGCGATTGAATATTACGCCCGCACTTGCCGCCGGCAAGACCTTCTATGTCGGCGCGGGGTGCGGCGTTTGCGAGCATACCGGTTATCTCGGGCGGATACCCATATTCGAGTTCCTGGTGGTGAGCAGGGAGATACGTGAAGCCCTGCTTGACGGAGCGAGTGAATCACGGATAAGAGAGCTGTCGCGACAGAAAGGGTATTGGGGGCTGCTTGAAAGCGGTGTGAGCAAGGTTTTCAAAGGCTTGACCACCGCCGAGCAGGTGCTGACGACGACGTACACTGAAGACGTGGAGCTGCCGGCCACCGAGAGTAATCTTATGAACGATATCATGGAGCTTCAAGGGCCGCTGAGCAAGCGGATAAGTAATGGCTAAATACAGGTACATTGCGAAGAATCCGGCGGGTCAGGAGCTCGAGGGCCTGGCGAGCGCGGTCGCGAAAGACGACGTGTTCTGCTGGCTTAAAGAACAGGGTCTTACGCCTCTTTCCGTGGATGAGCCGTCCTGGCGTATAAGGTCTTTGAAGAAATCCGTCGGCGGGAAGCGCATAAGGTCGTCCCAGCTTGCGGCGGTCTTCTGGCAGTTGAATACGATGCTGGAAGGAGGAATTCCATTAACGGAGGCTTTGGCGGCCGTTGCAGAAGATATAGCGAACAAACGACTTCGCGAAGTGCTTGAGGGCGTCTTGCAGCAGATTCGCAAGGGAGGCGACCTCTCGCAGGGGGTCTCAGCGTTCCCAAAGGTCTTTAATCCTCTCGTTCGGGCTCTGATTGTTGCCGGCGAGACAAGCGGCGAACTCTCGGATGCGTTGGGTCGCGTGGCAAAGCACTATCAAACACGCGATCAGCTCCGCAGAAAGGTTGTCAAAGCAATGGTCTATCCGGCCTTTGTTATTGCATTTGTTATGGTTGTAGTCAGCGTGCTGATGATATTCGTGATACCTCGTTTCCGCGAGGTTTTTGTGGAGATGGGCGGGAATATTCCGGCTTTCACCCAGGCTTACATGAACTTCTACGACGGTCTGGTCGCCAACATGCCCTATATTGCCATTGTCGCAGTTTTGACGGTGTTGGCCGCGACTATCCTCCACAGGAGAACGAAAAGAGGCCATCTGTTCTTCTCGAAGCTTTCGCTGCGGATTCCTTTAATCGGGCGGGTCTTGAAACAAGCCTTCGTAGTGAGGTACTGCAGGACAATGGCAAATCTCCTCAGCGCAGGCGTTCCCGTCCTGGACGTCTTTGAAATACTCAGGGCGATGACAACAAACGACATTACCCGTACGGCCGTTATACATACGAACGAGAAGGTCATTGAAGGCTCGGGTATTGCAGAAGGTATGACGAGCTCCAAATTCTTCCCGAATATGGTTGTCAAAATGGTTCAGTCGGGCGAGAAGAGTGGCGCTCTTCCCAAAGTTCTCGACAAGACCGGGGATTATTACGAGGAGCAGATGGACGCCACGATTGCAACGCTTATCACGATGCTCGAGCCGGCCATGATAATAATATTCGGAGTGATTGTTTTTGTAACCGTGTTGGCTCTGTACCTGCCTGTGATAGAGCTCTCGAACATAAAGGGTTAAAGAGATGGTGAAAGGTTGTGAGCCGCAGAGATAGAGATCTGAACGGGCAACCTCAAATGTGAATGTTAACGCAATTTGGTTTTTTTAGGAGTCAGAGAAATGAAGAAAAGAACAGGATTTACACTAATTGAGTTGATGATCGTGGTTCTGATAGTTGCCGTTCTGGCGGCTATCCTGATCCCCTTCATGCGCGCCCGCGTCGAGGCCGCAAAGTGGTCGGAAGGCAAGGCCGGAGCAGGCACAATCGCCTCGGCGCTCCGCGCTTACGCCGCAGAGCAGGGAGAGGACGGTACCTACGGCAGCCTGACCGTGGACACACTGTTCAAAGCCAGCGACTTACTGGGCAAGTATTTTGTCATCGGAAACTATACGCTGACGAATGTCTCGTACGATGAGACCCGAACCGACTATCCGCTCCAGTACACTGTTACCGTGAACAGGCCGATTGCCACATGGAAAGTCGCATCCTACACATTGGACCATGAGGGAACTTGGACCGAGAACCAGTAAGGACATGGCAAAGGCTTGTCCGTGGGCCTAGCACAACCGACCGGATGCTGTGCGGGCGCTGTTTTGCCGGATAGCGCAAGGCGCTGCGCGGCACCGTGTCTGCGTGCAAGACGGGAGTCGGTTTGTAAGGCGATTTATGAATTGGGCAATGGAATATGAGGTCAAATGGACACATTGAGCGACCGGGCTTTACGCTGATCGAGGTCATGGTCGCTCTTGCCGGCTTTCTGGTGGTTATCATCGGCGGATTGAGCTTTCAGTATTACTGCGCCGTTGATACGAGAGAAGCCGACGTCCGCGCGGTCGCCAACAGATTGGCGCTGCTCATGCTCGAAGGCTGGAGAGGCTCGGCAGGCTCGGACGACTTCCAGCCAGAGTTCGAGTTTGGAGACTTGGTGGCCATAGAAACTACGACCGTTGGGCTGCCGGGAATTGGATTTGAGCTCCCCAGCAGATATAAGATCGTTGCTAACCGTGCCAACTACTTCGTAACTCTTTCGTACAACGACGATGTTACAGGTCCAGGGGATTCGATTCTACGGACGTTGAGCGTTAGTGTGGCGTGGGATAAGAACTATAAGGCCGAAGAGCTTAGTGAGTACCTGCGCTCGGTCGCGTTGACGACATTGGTGGAGAATTAGTTTTGGAGCCTTAATAATGGCCTGCAAGAAACGGATAAGACCAAATCATCAGAATGGATTCTCACTGATAGAGCTTATTATCGCCGTTGCAGCGGCAATGATCTTGATATTAGGTATGGGGATAATGCTTGCCCATTCCCAGCAAGGTTTCACCAGGATGTTCAAACGCGCGCATAGCGATGTCGTTGAGGACGCATATTCGGCCAGGCGGGTCTTTGACAGGTTCGTCCGCAAGTCCACTATGAGAAGGTGCGATCTGATAAACGGTTCGGAAATCTACGTGTACTACTATTCGGATAAGCCTCAGAGTCCGAATCTTACGCTCTCTGACCCCGACAGCTTCGCCAGATTCTATGTCGCCTCCGGGATGCTGTTCGTTGATTACGCAGAAGGGGTCATATCGCCCGGGGAATTTGACACGTTGGACCCAGGCTCGCTGTCGGCATCGAGCTCTGTTCGGCTGGCTCGAGATGTTCAGATAGTCGCCGGCTGTCCGATCTTCTCAGTACGGGCCAGGACCGTGCGAATGGCGATGCTGCTTGACAACGGCAAGGAAAGCATGGTGGTGGCATCATCGGGGGTAAGACATAACAGGTAGAAATCATTTACATTTAGGAACAATGAATAATCATTACTTTTGGACGAATGGTCTGTTGAAAACCTTGCACAGTGTCATTTCGACCGAAGTGAGCGAAGCGAACGTAGTGGAGAAATCTGTCAGAATAGATTCCTCGACTTCGGCCCTATCGGGCCTTCGCTCGGAATGACATTACCACGAAGCTTTTCAACTGAGCATTGGACGAATGAAATGGAGATGAATATGGATACCATCACGATAGGATCGAAGGCAGAGCGAAGCGGGATGATAATGCCGCTCGTGGCCACAATAGTCGTCTTTATCTTCCTGATAGGAATAGCGATGCTCAAAATAGGCTTCGGCAGCCGATTCATCGCCGCCCGGACAAGCTCCGAGATCACGGCGCGGACCGCCGCCGACGCCGGCCTGGCATCGGCAATCCACTTAATGAACGGAACCTGGGATAGGGAGCCATTTTCAGTTACGCCCACGCCGCTGCAGAATACAAGGGCCACCTATTCCTATACTGTTACCAACGGCCCAAACTTCACCATCCGCTCAACCGGCATCGCGGACCAGATAAGCAGGGCCGTCTTTGCTATGACGTGGGCAACGTCGTTTTGGTCTTATGCCATAGCTGTCGAAAACAACATAACCTTCGGACAGAAGATAGTTATCGATGTGTGGGACCCTGAAGGAACGCATACGGATTTTGCACCGACTATTGCCACAAACAGCACTGAAGAAGGGGCTGTCACGCTCAAACCCAATTCGGAATTGCCCGGAGATGTTGTGGTCGGTCCAGGCGGCAACCCGGAAAGCGTTATCGAAGTTCAGCCGAACTCAGATATCCAAGGCGACACCTACGCAGCCGATACCGCCATCGATTTCCCGGATGTTATCGTGCCCTCCGACTTGACCAGGACAGATTGGCCGGAGGACCCATGTTGGCCGGTACTCATAACTGAGGGTCGATATGCATACAACTCGCCTATCACAATTCCGAATAGCAAGACACTTAGAATCAGCGGTGATGTTGTGATGTATGTGGCTGGCAATATTGACATACGTCAAGGCGCAACGTTGTCCATAGAGGAGGACTCCTCATTGTCCTTGTACCTCGGGGGCTCGTTCATTACAGGTCAAAACTCGGAAGTAATAAATCAGACACTTGATGCCACCAAACTGCTCATGTATGGGACGGCGACGTGCACGTCCATACAAATAAAGAACTCGGGCGATTTTTATGGCGCGGTCTATGCGCCCTCTGCCGACATGCGGATATACAACTCGGGGGCTACATACGGTGCTTTCACCGGCTACAGTTTTGATATGAAGAACTCGAGCGAGTTCCATTACGATGCCAGACTGCTGGATATGGACCCGTCGAACGTGCCGTCGTTCTTCATGGTTCAGCGGTGGTGGGAGCGGGGAGACGAGGGGATCTGAGAGCATTGATTACGTGAAAAGGTTATAGAAAGATTTGGCGGTTAAGACTATATGTTTGGGATAAAGACAAATCAGGTTATCGGAGTTGATGTCGGGTCGGCGGCGGTTAAGATTGTGCAACTGCACAAGGATGCAAACGGATGGGAGGTGGCCGCGGCAGGCATCGTCCGCACAGCTCAACATTCTGAAAAAGGGGCCGCCGGGGCCTCGGTTCGCGCGATACAGAACTGCCTCGAAGTAAGCGGCGGCGCATCACGGCTTGCAGTCTGCGGTGTGGGCGGCCCGGAATCTGCGATACGCGGCTTCGAATTGGCGGCAGTGGAGCCTCCTCTCTTGGAGAAAGCGATTCTGGCCGAAACCGAAGAGCTTAATCCATTCAATACCGACGACATCTTGTTCGACTATAAACTGCTTTCCAACTCCGAGGGAAAGATTAGAGGGTATGTGGTGGCGGCTACCAACAGGCTCGTGAAAAGCAAGCTGAGCCTTATTAAGAAGGCCGGGTTAAAATGCGCACTGGTTGACCTCGAAGCCCTGTCGCTAATCAACTGCCGAAATGAAATTGAGAAACCGGAAGCAGGATTCTCCACAGCTATTATAAATATCGGAAACTCCTGCACCACGTTCGTAGCAGAAGACAAGGATGCACACCCGTTCGTAAGGGAGATCAAATTCGGGGGTCGTAACATCATCGACATGCTGGCGGCCGCAAACGGGACGGCTTCAAATGAAGTCGAAGAGTACCTGTTCGGCAAGAACGGCACAAAGCAGGAGTATGCAAGTATTCTTCCAATCGCCTGCCGCCAACTGGTTATCGAGATCAACAAGACTCTGCGTTTCTACGATGCCCAGGAGAATTCCTCCCCGGTGAAGGAATTGCTTGTGTGCGGCGGAATCGCCGCTGCCAAGGGCCTTCTGGATGCCCTCAATAAGCAGCTCTCGGCAAGAGCAGTCCTGTGGAATCCTATTGAGAAAATGCGCTTACGTAGTCTCCGCAGTCCCAATGAGGCACTCCGGAATAACATTATTCGAAACAGCGGCCCCGCGTTGGTGGTGGCCGTCGGACTGGCAATGAGGTCGATCTGATATGCACACAGTGGATCTTCTAAGAGGTAGAGGGATTCCTCCCAAAACGACTTTTGTCGGGATAGTAATCGCGGCTGTGACCGCCCTGGCGCCCCTGTGTACTACCGCGGCGTTGCTGGACAGGTACTTCCAAAACGAAGTCTCCCTTGAAATACAGTCGCGTGCGCTGGCTGTAGAGACGCAGGAGCAGGACTCATATTCCGAAGCGATTAGAGAAAGGACGGCGTTGGAGAAGAGAAAAGCAGACGCTCAGAAGACTTTGTCCGAGGTGGCCACGTTTGCGGACAGCCACATCCAATGGTCGCCAATTTTCATAACTCTGGCCGAGCACATGCCTGAAGAGATGATTGTGACATCGCTTGAGGGTGTGCGCAAGAATATGGCTGTCATTGTTCCCAGCCAAGACGATCCTGAAAACACTGTTAGAGTGACGGTTCCTAAGAGATCGCTGGTGATAAACGTAGCAGGCAAGGAAGACGAAGATCATGATGCATCCGTGATGATGCTCAGGAACAAACTTGCCGGCTCCGACGCTCTCGCCGGGAAACTTGAAGATGTTGTAATCTCGCACGGAGCAGGCGGCGCCGCCGGGGAAGGCGTTGTATCGTATGAAGTCGTCTGTGTTTTTGAACAGAAAAGGTGATATGCAATTATGAAATCCACCGGGAAAAAACGTCTGAAGTCTGTTGGAGTCGTCTGGGTCGGCTGGCTGGCGGTCGTCTTGGTTGCATTCCTGCTCGTTGTGATGCCTCAGGAGAGAGCGAAAGTGCAGATTGCGCGACAGCTAACTGACAAGAGACAGGCGATAATCCATGCCCGAGAGACAGCAAGCGTCCAGACCCGAACGCAGCTTGATCAGGAAATCGAGAGTCTTCAAAGCATGGTTGGTGATTTTGTGATGGACCATACAACTGCGGCCAACCTGGCATTTGAGGTTAGTCGGATAAGCAAGGATATGAAGCTTGACGCCTTCACTCTTACCAACACGGACAAGGATGGGTTTGTGAAGGTATCGAGCGGCAGCGACATCTTGGCCAGGCCTGTTAACTTGAGCTTCAACACGAGCTTCAATAGGTTTGCGGCCTTTCTGAATGCCCTTGAGAGATACCGGCCGGCCATCTTCGCCGATACATTTCGTATCGTACGTGTTCCGGGGGAGGCGGGAATGCACCAAGTGAATATGAAACTTTATGTTTTGGTGTCGAATTACTCCAATGATGCAGACCGCACCACAAGCTCGGCCAAACTCGCAGTGAGGCAATAGCTGATACATCTGAAAAGACGAAAATGCGAACCATAGCGATCACAAATCAGAAGGGCGGTTGCGGCAAGACGACCACTGCTGTTAATCTGGCGGCTGCCTTTGCCGTCAACGGCAGAGTTACACTGTTGATCGATTTGGATCCGCAGGGGCACGCCACTATGGGGGCCGGGTTCGATCCGGAAAGCCTGGAGATAACGGTGCGCGATCTGTTCGGGGATCCGGCGATACCCGCCGGAGACGCCGTGCTTCGCACTCAACTCGACAAGCTCGACCTTATTCCCAGCAACATCCTTCTCTCCGGCACGGAATTTCATGTCCGATCCATGAATGAGAGAGAATATGTCCTTAAGAAGGCATTATCCGAGCTGAATGAGTTCTACGACATCTGCATAATCGACTGCTCTCCATCGCTGAGCCTGCTCACCGTCAATGCGCTCGTATGCAGCAACGATGTTGTGATACCCGTTCAGACACATTTCTATTCCCTGGAGGGTCTCAAACAGGTCCTTGCTACCGTGGAAATCGTCCAGGATAGATTCAATTCACAACTCGAAATTCTCGGCATTTTGTTGACATTCGTGGACCGCAGAGCGAAGATGAGCAGGCAAATCCAATGCCAACTGAGGGAGTATTTCGGCGAGACAGTACTGGAGACAGTCATTCATACGAATGTGAGGCTGGCGGAGGCTCCCAGCGCGAGGGCGCCGATTTTAACCTATGCGCCGAAGTGTAAAGCGGCCCTGGAATATGAACTCTTAGCTAAAGAGATTGAACATGCGCAAAAAGACGGGATTACAAAGACAAATACGTGAAATCTTCGGGGACGAAAACGCATCTATGAAAAGACACCCTTCGCTCTCCCGGGTTCCCAAGGCGGATTCAGGAACGCCGCACAGCCCGAGACCGGAACCTATAGAAGAGGACAAATTTGCTTCGGCAGAGGCCATCCGACCTCCTGATTCACGTCTCCTGGAAATGCCGCCCAAACATCAGATTCGCCAGAGCGTTCCACAAGATACGCCGTCCCCCTCAAGCAGTGTGCAATTGCTGGAGCAAAAGTATCGTTCGTCCGGCACGAAAACGTCGACGACAAGAATCAAAGAGCGAGCCAAAATAGCTGTAGTCCTGCTGCTAACCGCCGTGCTGGTCTGGCAACTGGTCAAAATGGCCTATTCTTCTTCCTCGGGCGACGTCCGGGTGGAGAGTGGGCCGGAGCTTCAGGCGCAAGCAGCGGCCGGCCAGTTGCCAAGCACCGTCTGGCCGATCCCACAGGTATATCCTCAGGATATCCGCGATCCTATGGAATGGGGCACGCAGGATACTGCGGCTAACGCCGGCGCCGGATCTGTTACATCGATTACATCGACGCCCGACATCTCAAGGCCGGTTGTGTACGGGATTCTATATAGTGAGGACAAGCCCCGTGCCATCATCGGCACAGAAATTGTCGGCGAGGGCGATCTGATAGAAGGCGCCACGATAGTCAAGATAGGCCGCAAGACTGTAGAATTTGATATGAACGGCCAGAAATGGGTCCAGGAAGTTGGAACATCAGATTCCGAGTGATAATGATTGTTCATTGCAGAGGCCCGTATTAATTCGCAACGGTTGACAAAGAAAAGGCTCCAAAATGCACATTGATAACGAGAACCGCCAGGAAGAAACAGACCATAACGGCGCTGCTGCCGGACAACGTGTCCGCGAAGCAACCGAGCCGAGAAGAAGTGAGATCGCCAAGCTTCTCGTCTGGCCACATTCTGAACCAGCTCTCTCAGAAGCACTGGCCGGAGAAACAGCAGGGCACCCCAACCAACCGAAAAGCGATAAACGCAATGTTGAATACGTGCAGGCAATCTCACAATGGACAAGGTCGAGCTTCAAGAGAAGGCTCATCAGGGCCTTGCTCCTGGTCGCAGTGCTTGCTTCGGTGGCAACGATAGGATACCTTGCGATCTCTTTACGTGGCGATTATGGTTTGAAAGGAGTATTGAATCGATTGCTATCATTTGTCGCGCCGGACGGCGACGGCGCATCAACCGGACAGGTAACCGGCATTATCTACAGCGACGACAAGTCGTCGGCCGTGATCGGCAATTCCCTCGTCCACGAAGGGGACATGCTCTACGACGTTAGAATCATCAAGATTCACCACGAGAGGGTAGAGTTTGAAAGGGATGGACAGATATGGAGCCAAAGGCTTCGTGAACATCCTGCAAAATATTGGCCCAAGCCACTTGAAAACAACACGCAAAAACAGTAGCCGAGCTATGTAACGCGGAGAGGCTACATCTCATAACAAATCTCTTCTCAGTTCTACAGTCGCCATCCGCAGGTTATTCTGCATGTTTGTGATTGACTATCTTCGCATATCCGCTGCGCCAGCGGTGCAGCCAACGCCGCCGGCAACGTTTCCGAGGCACTGGCCTTGTTCCCTCAAAAATGGAATTCTTATCGGCACCTACAGACGGCGTCCGCCGGAACTGCCCAACCGACCCTAAGAAGAACTCTTACGGCCAATACACCGTCAGAAATAAGTTATCCCAAGGGGAAATTCCTTGACTTGCCCGGCGTGATTTTGGTATAATCAAGCCATAGTTATCAAGGAGGCGGGCCGCGTGCAAAGTGCACGATGGGAAAGTATGGGTAT
This sequence comes from Sedimentisphaerales bacterium, assembly GCA_016933985.1. Classification (GTDB taxonomy): domain Bacteria; phylum Planctomycetota; class Phycisphaerae; order Sedimentisphaerales; family Anaerobacaceae; genus JAFGCD01. Next base: position 12,227 of record JAFGTU010000009.1, read on the forward strand.
TTTGGGGATGCTGTTGCAGGAGCAGAAACTGTATTCGCCGGTTTGCTCGCACAAAACATGGAAGAACAATGTGGATTATGAGGGATCTTATGGCACGAAGCAAAAGAACACATATCATGGATAATGTAGTAGCAATAGCTTGTTTTATCTTTTTGGCGCTAACATCGGGCGTTACGCTGGGGGTCCCACGGCCTTCAGAGCGTGCCGACGACCAAAATGAATCGAGGCTGGGGACCGAGGATCAGCCGGCAGCAAGGGAAAGACTGAAAGTAATGAAAGAGTCCGGGGAAGAATCCAAACGGCCATCCGCCAAGAAGTCCAAGATAGACGAGAAGGCTTTCAATATCGATCAAATAGACCTTCCGGAAGACACAACGCCGCCCCTGACGGTAAACAAGATTGATATCACCGGCAATTCTCTCATTTCGACCGACGATCTGCTTGAAGGTGTCCCTTTGGTTTACAATGCATCCGATAAGCCGCTGATGCAAGCCGAAAGCAAGCACCTTTATGACTTGAGAATTGTCCGCGAGGTGATTCTCAATCCGGGCCAGCCTCACGAAGTATCTTCAAGGAGCGTTCAAGGTTTCACTCAATACCTTGTATCTGTTTACCAAAGTGAGAATTATGCGGGCATATTTGTGCGCGTGAAGCCGGATGCATTTACGGGAGACGGGAAATTAAAAGACGGCATACTGGTCGTGGAAGTCATCGAGATGCCGGTCAGTAACGTTAGAACGAATTTCTACAGCGTCGAACGAGAAAAGAAGGAAGACAGTTACTTAAATCGGTCGGTTCTTCAGAAGTGGTCTCCGGCAAAACCTGGCCAGGTGATGAATCAGAAGAAACTGGATTATCTTATTAATCTGCTTAATCTTAACCCTGACAGGTACGTTTCTGCGACCGTAACAAAAGGCGACGAGCCGGAGTCGATCGCCCTGCAATACGATATCTTCGAGATAAATCCGTGGCATTACTTCCTCCAGGTGGACAATTCGGGCACGTCCGACAGACAATGGAACCCGAGAATCGGTCTGATCAATACAAATCTGACAGGCAGAGACGATCAACTTACCATTTTCACACAGGTCCCCGCCGAGAGAGGGCTGGAGGATAATTACTCGATCTATGCCAGCTACGATTTTCCGCTCTGGACGCCGAGGCTGCGACTGGCTCTGTTTGGCGCTCGCAGCGAATACGAGGTTAACGGCGGCGGAGGCATTGACTTCCTCGGCAATGGATATGTCTATGGCGGCGAATTACGCTACAACGTCTTTCAGAAGAATGACTGGTTCTTTGATTTGACAACTTCCTTGAGCCGCGAGAAGAGCAAGGTTACGACATCTCTGTTTCCGCAATTCTTTGGGAGCAAGGTATCTATGGATCTCTGGGGTGTCGGGATCGACGTGCACCGTCGCAGCGATATGGCAAACACATCTATCGGGGTGGAGCGCATCCAGAGCATAGGGGGCTCCAGTCAGAAGAGGTTCTGGGATATGACCACCTCGACGGGCGCCCGAACAAACGCGGAACGCGATTTCAAGATCATAACACTCTCCGCCAATCACAGCCAGTTTCTCAACCCGGACAAGGTCCAGAGGTTGGTCGGCTCTTTCAAGTGCATACGGCCGGACGAAAGGCTCGTTCCCGCCAGGATGACCACATTTGGGGGGATGTATTCCGTCAGAGGGTATAAGGAGAGCAGGATTGTGGCTGACGGCGGAATACTCGGCTCCATCCAGTACGAGTACGACTTGATAAGAAAGAGTGCCGCCGAAAGAGCAAGCTCAGAAGAAAAAGGAGAGGCTGCAAAAGGGAAACTCAAAAAAGTTGCACCCCTGGTGTTCTTTGATTACGGCAGGGCCAAGACAAAGGATCACGTTGCAGGCGAAAAGGGCACCGAAGAGCTTTGTTCGGTGGGATTGGGCGTGATCTTGGAGCAGGGAGAGCATCTCAACGCAGGAATATATTACGGCTATCCGCTACGGTCGGCCGGTGACACAGACGCCGGAGACGGTCGCCTGAATGTAGGTTTTATGGCTCGGTTCTAAGACGAATCGCAGCCAACGGCATAATTGGTTGAAGTAAGGAGTAAACAAAAGAAGAAGATGTTTATGTGAGGTAAAGGGTGATGAAACGCTTAAAAAGACTATCAAAAAAGTACTGTTTTCGTCAAATCATTGTATGTTACCTGTCGGCTTGGCTGCTTTTCGGCCCCTCGATAAGCAAAGCCGACCTAAACCCGGCAGCCGGTGCACTGCCCAATGGTGTGATATCTCGCAACGGAGCGGATGCGCCGGTGGTCGCCTCGGGATTGATGACCATCAATCAGACCGCAAGCGAAGCGATCATCAACTGGCAGAATTTTGACATCGGGTCGGCCGCAGGGGTCCAGTTTACCCAACCCGGCGCCGCGGCCGCGGTCCTCAACAGAATTCACGACGGCAGTCCGACCGGCATCATGGGGTCTCTGCAGGCAAATGGCAGGGTCTTCATAGTCAATCCGGCAGGCGTGCTTTTTGGCTCCAGCGCATCGGTCAACGTTGCTCAATTAGTGGCCTCCAGCCTTGATATTGCAGACGGTGATTTCATGAGCGGCGTGTACGATTTTGCCGTTCCGGGCTTTGGAGACGTTACAAATCTCGGCACGATAAACGCTGCCGAAGGCGTAGCTCTGCTTGGCAAGAGGGTCCTCAATTCAGGCTCCATAGTGACGCAGCCGGGCGGCTTTGTCGCCATGGCGGCCGGCGATAGGGTGCTTCTCGGCAATCCGGGAAGCCACATCATCGTTGAAATGTCCTCGGCTACGGGCGCTGCACCTGGGACCGGCGATGTCATCAACTCCGATACGGGTGAAATAGAATCGCCGGGCGGCGAGATAGTGCTTGCCGCAGGCGACATGTTCGCTTTGGCCGGCCCCA
>JAFGTU010000460.1 GCA_016933985.1 Sedimentisphaerales bacterium
GCCGCCGCCACCGCCGCCGCAAATCTGGTTACGACCATTGAGGATGTCGATCCCGCCTTAGAGCGCATCGCCGCTATCGAAGGCGTTCACGGCGTAGTAATCGTCAAAAACGACCGCATCGGCCTCGCCGGCAAACTCCCTGCTCTTGTTAAGCTTCAATGAGATTGCATTTGTGATTTGCAGTCTTCTATTTCGTGGCGAGCTTTCGGTCTTTTCTTTCAGAGGTAATAATAGAGGCGGCTCTTTTGCATGGGCTATACATCAAGACATATTGCCTAATGATTCGGGGCAACATACCACGGCTAATTCAGCGTACTTGTGGTGACAATACAAGGGCTTGAAGGCTCCGACTCATTATATGCCAGGTCACACGCGCAGACCTGATAGATGTATATAGAGCCCGGGTCAACGCCAGAGTCGTTGAAGCTGGCCGACGGAGTGTAACCGAGATATGAACCGTTTCGATAAATCCTGTATCCGGCGACAGCTACGTTGTCGGTGGAGTCATCCCAGCGTAGTTGGACCGTTGAATAAGTCACGCCGTATGAAACGACATTCCCCGGTCTCGAGGGACATTGAGAATCAAGTTCCCGGCCGTAGTTAACCGCAAGAATAGCATAGTCTTTGAAGTCTATAGTTCCGTCCTGGTTAATATCCTGTTCCCAGTTCCAGTCCTGTTCCGAATGGCTCGTTATCCAACTTTGAGATAGCTTGGCAAGATCGGCTGCATCAACATCACCATCTTCATCCACGTCTGTAGGCAATTCTTTAAGCTCATCGGCCCCGATATCCACTGCGACACCGACTTTTCTGAGTCCGCCATCGATATCTGTTTCAGACGGTAAAGGCACCGAATTGGGATCTCCGGCATCGATGCAAGGGGAATACTGAGACAGATGATAGTTCTGATTGAGTACGTCTATAAAGCAGGGATCGCCGCTAATGTTCCCGGTGCCGCTCCAACCAAACTGGACGTCGGAGTATGAAACGGATAAAGTGCTGCCGGCCCTGGTTTTGATCTGTTCAAGGTTGTTGCCCCAGAGAATGCTGTTCGTTACGATAGGGCTGCCAGCATAGAAATAAGCGCCGCCGCCCGATAACTTGGCTGTATTGAACGCAATCGTACACCTAATAATCTTGGCGCTGCTCCGGTCCCAACAAAGGACTCCGCCTCCTTTGTCATAAAACGCTTCGTTGTTGGCTACAATACAGTTTCTTATGGTCGGACTCCCTTGATAACAGGAAATACCTCCCCCAGACCATGCCGCATTTCTGACCACAATGCAGTTCTGGATTGTCGGGGTGGTATGTTGATTCAGGCAGAAGATGCCGCCCCCTTCAGCTAGGGTTCCTTGTGACAGATATCCGTTCTTGATTGTAAAACCTGACAATATGGAATCTTCATTTTCGCTGCTGTGGAAGTAGAAACCGCGGTGGTTGTTTGCATCGCTTCCCTCGCAGTCAATGATGCACCTGAATGGATCATTGTCTTGACTTCTAACTGTTATTGCTTTGCCTTTGAAGTCTATATCTCGGTTGCCATTACCGGTGTAAGTGCCGTTTGAGACAATTATCTCATCTCCATCAAACGCGGCGTCTATAGCCGCCTGAATAGTGTCGTAATCTGCAGGGACATTTAACGTAGGGCCTATGCGGAACTTGACGGAGATATTTCTCATTCTCCCAGGATCACACGCATCAGTAACAGTTATGACACACTCATATAAATCCAGAGGCAGTCCGTTAGGGTCAACGATCAGTTCGATTACATCGATCTCTCCGGAAGAAACGCCCCTATCAGGTTCGATATCAAGCCAAGGCTCGGCCCCGGTAATTTGCCAATCAAGCGCCCCGCCACCTGCATTCCAGATATAGAGGGATTTTGCTTCGGGAGCGGGCTCTTCAGCAGGATAACTGAAACGAAAAGCTCCTGGAATAACCGCCAAAACGGGCTCATTTGGATTGAACAAGCACTCATAGGCTCCCATATCTGCGGTCGAGTTGCCGTCGTTATCTCCGTCCAGCGGGCGAAGGGCGCCGTCAAGGTCGGTGGGCGGCAACCCGAGCGCTGGGCTGTTCGTGCCGGAGTCAATACAAGGTGAGCCGAACGCCAAATGATAATTACCTAATCCAACAAAGAGAGGATCCGCATCGATATTGCCTGCACCAGGCCATCCACCTTGTATGTTGCTGTACTGTACGTTTGCAGTTCCCGTAGCACTACCCTCAATCTCTGCAGGGGAGTTTCCCCAGAAAATGCAATTTGTTATGGTCACCGTGACGGTTATAAGATCAAGGGCGCCACCTCTTGACACAGAATTCCCAGTGATAGTGCATTGGAGTATCTGAGGCGTATGATAATCACCCTTACAGGCGATAGCACCGCCATATTCGACCGACGAGTTTCCGGCCATAAGGCAGTTGACGACTGTAGCGCTGCTGTTGGCGAGATATATTGCGCCTCCCCGCATGCATCCATTATTCTGAGTGAAAGTGCATTTGTTTATTATCGGCGCACTTCCAGCACAACAGATTGCGTTACCTCCGAAATAAGCTGAATTACTATTGAAGTGACATTCAACAATATTCGCGTCTATTCCTGAACCACAGTATATCGCACCGCCTACCCCATAATAGTATGTTCCATACTGGTTTGTTTCGCTTGTGAAGGCGACGTTGTTGCTAAAAACACAATTCCTGATCAGAGGGCCGTTGCTCCCTATTATTAGAGGGCCGTCATCGTTACAGTAAATCGCCCCGCCGTATTTCTGCCGGCCGTTTATTATCTTCAATCCATCCAGTATTGAAGCCATTTCATTGTTTTGCCATTCATATTCACTGCGATGAAAATAGAATCCGCGATGAAGTTCGTCCGACGTACCGCCGCAATCGATTATACAGTTGGATGGACCGTCCTGGCTGCGCACGGTTATCGCCTTTCCTTCGAAGACGATATCCCTATTTCCAGGGCCGGCGTATATGCCGGGCATTAGGATAAGAACATCACCGTCATTGGCGTCGTCGATGGCGTCCTGGATAGTGGGGTAATCGCCTGTACAGCTTGCATCGAGGTATATAATCCGGGCGGCACAGGGGGCAATAAAGGTAACAATTGTGAGAATAAGGGCCGCAGCTTTCATATTCTTCCTTTCCGAATTCACTCTGCGCATCTTCACATTCTTCCTAATGCACTCCTACAAAATCCAAACCCTATAATAGCAGTTCCAAGCAGCAATTTCAAAGAATTTATGAAAAAATCAACGTATACAGGGTCCACCACAAGAAGAACCGCGTATTTGCGTTGAAAATCCACTTTTTTCCGCAGAATTGACATAGCGCAACCGTTGACCCCGGGCTCAGAGCGTCCTTGAGTGCCTTATCCATCAAGCGTCAATCCCGTACGCAACCCGCCTCACCAAAATCGACACCGCCATCACTGGCGTTAATATCGGGATAATTCCACAACAACTTGCCTATTTACCGGCCTTGTCCAGTACGGCCTTGGCGCGTTTCTTGACGTCGTCGTTCGTGGCCGCCGCTAAGACTTTTTCCATCGCCGCGCCGACTTCAGCGGCGCTCTTTGAGCCTATTGCCTCGGCGATAGCCACCGCCGCGAAGCACGCCTCGTTCTTCGTGGCGGCGCTGTCCAGATACGCCACGGCCATCGCCAGGGCCTCGTTCGTCGGCACGGTCGCAAGAGAGCCGAGCAGGAGCCGCTTCTCTTCATCGCGCTGAATCAAAGGCACGATCTCCTTGAATCCGGCAAGTTTCTTATCGACAGAGGCATCCTGCAAAGGAATCAGCCGAATCGCGCCGCGCACCGCCAGAATCTTGACCTTGTTCTCGCCGGCCGTTGTTGCAAGTTTCAGCACATCGGGCAGTACCTCAGCCGATGGCCAGCCGCACAGAATGGAAATCGCTTCGCCGCTGACCTCAGAGTCGGCATCCTTAGTAGCGGCGCGAATAGACTCAAGGGCCTTGGCGCCCTGGGCTGCGCGGAGAACCCGCAGCAACGCCGCCTTCTGCTCAGCTTGCGCCTTAGCCATAGCGGAGCAAAGCTCTTCGACAAGGGCATCGGGCGTTGCCCCGGTTAGGAGCGTTATGCTTTGGCCTTCCCTGACCGTTTCGGTCTGAGTTACCCCGTTGGCCGTAAATTCGATTTGCAGCTCCTTGACAATCCCCTGGGCCGCATCGCCGAAGTTGGCGTTGGATGCTTCTATCGAAACCGCCCCGGCCGCCACCATCTCTGCGACCTTCTTTGTGACGTCGGCAGAGCCGCCGCCCTCGATGCCGCGATAGACCGCCTTGCGGATAGTCACGTTCCCCGGGGACGGCTTGGCCTCCCGCTTGCACGTCGTCGCCAGAGCTCGCTCCGCCGCCCGGATCTCCGCGGAACTCTTGGCGCCGAGAAGCAAATTGACCAGCACGCCGAAATTCACTTCGCCCGGCAAATCCCCCAGCATCTTGATGGCGGCAGTCCGCACCGATTCATCGTTATCCTTGGTAGCCTTGAGCAGGGCACCACCCACGTTTGTCATCCGCCGGCGCTCGATTAGATCGAGGGCCGTCAATTGCGTCTTGGTATTGCCGTCGGCGAGCATCGCCATCACGGCGGCATCGACTTTATTACCGCTCATCGCCGCGAGATTGGCTTGCGCGGCTTGTGCGATATCGGTGTCGGAATCGTCGAGCAGGTCCACGAGCACCGGCACTGCAGAAGCGTCGCCGAGCGGCGGCAGCGCCTCGATGGCCGCGATGCGAACCGCTTTGTCGCCACTCTTGGCGGCCTTGGCAATCGCCGGTATTGCCGCGGCATCACCTCTGACGGCGAGCGCGCCCAAGATCAGAACCTGATTGTCGGCCGACAGCTTACCCAACTGACCGGTCAAAGCAGCCGTCACCTTGGCGCCCGGCATTTCGCCCGAAGTCTGCACCGCCGCGGAGAACATAATGTAGTCCTTGCTTTCCAAATACTCCTTGAGCAGGTCAAAGCCGTCTTTGCGGGTCAGAATCGCCCCGCGAAGGCCTCCGGCGCGGGCCTGATGGGGGTCTTTGAGCTCACGGAGCTGATCATAGATTGCAGCCGCCTCATTACCGCCGAGCGTCTCGGCGCAGCGGAACATGCCTTCGCAGATAGCCAGCTTATTATCGCCGGAAGATCCGGCCAGCGCACTGCCAAGGGCCTTAGCTGCCGCGGCGTCGCCGATATTGCCGAGCGCCCTGCCGGCCGCCTGCGCAACCATTGAGTCGTTACTCTTTAGCATCTGCGCCAAGGGCTTGACTGCGCGCCTCTCGCCTCGAACGCCGATACTGCCGATGACGCCGACGAGCGGCTTGCCCTGGAGCTTGCCCAGTGCATCGAGAAGCGCATCGTCAACGGAGGGGTCCTTGATCGGCTCGAGCGCATAGCGGGCCATGTGGTTCATTTCTTCGTCGCCTAAGAGCGCCGCCAGCGCCGGCACCGCCTCCTTCGTGGCGATCGACGAGAGCAGCCGGCACGCGTCGGCCTTCTCTTTCCGTGTAGCATCGCCGGATTTGAGCACCGCAATCAGCTCATCCTGCTTCGAGGCCGGAACGACCGTCTGGCCGTATGAGAACACCGGCGACAGCAGCGCCGCAGCAACCAGAATCAGTATTGTTCTTTTTTTAAGCATGGTATTATTTCCTTCTCAAGTCAGGTTAGAGGGTTTCTCTTAGTAGATCCACGGCTCGCGCATCGCGCGCGACAGGAACCTGTCGGCCTGCGGATCGTTGACGAATCTCTCCTTGTCCGGGTCGAATTTCAGGTCGCGCTTCAGCCACATGCAGATATTGGCCGCGTGCACCGTCGTCATGGAGCGGTGCATCATCTCCGCATTGGCGACCGTCTGTTGACGCGACTTGACGCAGTCTAAGAAGTTCCGAACGTGGCTCATCGGCCGCTGAGTGCGGGCCATATAATCGCCGACCAGCTTCTTGAAGTCGTCCAGCATCGCCGGGTTCGAGACGTCCGGCTGCGAATAGCCGTCCGCCGCCCCCACCCAGCCCTCCGTCCCCTCAAACGTCACGCCGCAAGAGCCGCGCCAGCCCTCAAGCTGCAGGACCATCTTAACGCCGTTGGGAAACGTCGTAACCATTCCGTCGCCGGTTTTGTTATTCACATATTTGTAATCGATTGCAGAGGTATATTGCTGCCCTATAGCGACTTGGCACTGCGCGAAGGTATGCGCCCCCCATTCGCCGATGCAGCTCGTATGGAAGTCGTAGAATCCGCGCCAGCCGCCGCTACAGTATGCCGGGTTGTAAGGCCGCCACGGGCAAGGCCCAAGCCACTGGTCCCAATCGACTTCGTCTTTCGGCGGCAGCGGCTGGGCCGGAAGCCAGTCGTGCCGCATCTCCGCTGCATCCCAGGGGGCGATATGCGCCCGGACCGTGTGCACGTCGCCCAGCCGGCCCAGGCGAAGCATCTCGTTGCAGAACGTGAAGTTGCCCTCGCTGAGCCGCTGCGTCCCCGTCTGGTAGATTCGCCTGTGCCGCTTGGCGGTATCCGCCACGGCCCGCCCCTCCGCCACCGTCATCGAAGAGGGCTTTTCCGAATAAACGTCCTTGCCCGCACGCATCGCCAGGATCGACGCCAGTGCGTGCCAGCGGTCCCCCGTCGTCACGAGCAGGGCGTCGATGTCGGTCCGCTCGGCTAAGAATTCCGGAGTGTTGTGATAAATCTTGAAATCCTTATTGCCGTACCGGGTATCGACGATGTTCTTGACCTTCTCTGCACGAGATTTCTGCGGGTCGCAATCCGCCACGAACTGCACGTCCTTCTCCGGCAGCATCCACTGCAGATCATGAGAGCCGCGATTGCCGATCCCGAGCCCGCCCAGGATAATCCGCTCGCTCGGCGGAACGCTGCCGCCAAGACCGAGCGCCGTCGCAGGAACTATCACAGGCGCCGCCACCAGACCGGCGGTGCGCCATAAAAACCCGCGCCGCGTTAAATTCGTTTTTCTCTTCGACATGACAATCTCCTAACTAATTTTAGCCGATTGCATTAACAAGAATGCCCAACCTCTTGCCGGCAGGCGGACAATACCACCCGGCGTTCTTTGTTTCAAGACATCTGGGTGCATACTCGACCCGGCAGCGATTCTAACCTGTCCAGGCGGCTGCGCCAACATAAATTGGAGGTAACCGGCCTCCCGACTCGCCAACCAGAGTTCAGCCGGAAAAACGCAGGCCAACAGAATATTCGAAAAAAAGCCTTCTTCTCATCATTTTCTCATCGTGCTGCGTGTAATCTTGTGGTCGAATGTGCCTGGATGACGGCATCGAAGCGCAGATAGACCCGCCCGACGCCTTTCAGATTATCGTCACTCTACCCTGATCGCTGGTTTTGTGCCGTTCCGGCTTGCAATGAATACGCCGTGAGTGTACCATTGCTCCGAGAAGTAATCGAAAAATACTTTGGTAAAGGGTGCAGTGCAATGACAAATCAAAAACGAACAATTCCAATCGTTCTGGTAGCTCTGGCAATCGTAACTGTCGCACTGTTGCACAAGGCAGGCGCGGAGCCGGCCCGCGATTATAACGTCAAGCCCGTCCCCTTCAGCAGGGTGAGCGTCAGCGACGATTTCTGGACTCCGCGACTCGAGACAAGCAGAAACGTTACTATCCCCTACTGCTTCGAGCAATGCGAACAGACCGACCGAATCAGCAACTTCGAGAAAGCCGCGGGACTCAAGCAGGGTAAGCACGAAGGAATCTACTTCAACGACTCCGACGTTTATAAAGTGATGGAAGGCGCCGCCTACTCGCTGCAAATCGACCCAGAGCCGAAGATGCGCCAATACCTCGACAATCTCATCAAGGTAATGGCCGCCGCACAGTGGGACGATGGCTACCTTTACACCTTCTACTCCGTCCCCCAGCGCCAGCCGGAGAAGCTCTGGACCAATATCTCCTCCATGCACGAGCAGTACTGCGTGGGCCACATGTACGAAGGCGCCGCCGCTCACTACGAAGCCACCGGAACCAAGCTCTTCCTCGACGTAGCCACCAAAAACGCCGACCTGATCTGCAAAGTCTTCAACCCGAACGGCCGCACCGACCCGCCCGGCCACGAGGAAATCGAAATCGGGCTCTGCAAGCTCTACCGCGCCACAGGCGATGAAAAATACCTCGACCAGGCAAAATTTTTCCTCGACCAGAGAGGCCGGCTCGGCAACCGCGGACCCGACGGAAAACGGGGACTCTACGGAGCCTACAGCCAGGACCACATCCCCGTCACCGAGCAGACAGAAGCCGTCGGCCACTCCGTCCGGGCTGCATACCTCTATACAGGAATGGCCGACGTCGCCGCACTCACCGGCGATATGGATTACATCAAGGCCATCGACGCTATATGGCACGACGTCGTCAATACCAAACTATATCTCACCGGCGGAATCGGAGCCGCGGGCGGAAGCGAAGGCTTCGGCGGACCCTACGAGCTGCCCAATATGACCGCATACTGCGAAACATGCGCCTCAATAGCCAATATCTTCTGGAACCATAGAATGTTCCTCATGCACGACGACGCCAAATACCTCGACGTCCTCGAACGCATCCTGTATAACGCCGCCCTGGCCGGGGTCTCAATGGAGGGCGACCGCTTCTTCTACCCCAACCCGCTCCAGTCGATGGGCCAGCACCAGCGAAGCCCTTGGTTCGGCTGCGCCTGCTGCCCCTCCAACGTCGCCCGATTCATCCCATCCATCCCCGGCTACGCCTACGCACATAAAGACAACGACCTCTACGTCAACCTCTTCATCTCCGGCCAAACCACAATCGAGACCGCATCCAACAAAGTCACCATCACCCAGAAAACGAAATACCCCTGGCAGGAGGCCGTAAATATCGCCATCGACCCCGAGAAAAGCCAAAGATTCACTCTCTTCGTTCGCATCCCCGGCTGGGCACGCAACGAGCCGGTTCCCAGCGACCTCTACAAATTCCAGAAGAGCACCGACGAAATTCCCACCCTCAAAGTCAACGGCAAGACGGCCAAAATCGCCCCCAAGAACGGCTTTGCCGCCATCGAGCGAAGGTGGGAAAAAGGAGATACCATCGACCTCGTTCTCCCAATGCCCATCCGCCGAATCATCGCGCATGAGAACATCATCGACGACCGCGGAAAAGTCGCCCTCCAGAGAGGTCCAATCGTATTCTGTCTCGAAGGCCCCGATAACGACGGTGAAGTCCTTAACCTGATGATCCCCGACGACGCGGAATTGAAAGCCGAATTCCGCCCCGACCTGCTCAACGGCGTAATGACAATAACAGGCCAGGCAGGACTAACCAAGCGCACCATCGACGGCAAAATTGTCCCCTCGGGCGAAAAACCGTTCACCGCTATTCCCTATTACGCTTGGGCGCACCGGGGCCCAAGCCGGATGACCGTCTGGCCCGCCCGAACGCCGGAAGCCTCGAAGCCCGCCCCCGCAGATACATTGACGTATCTGAGCAAGACAACCGCCTCATTCGTACACGTCTCCCTCGACGCAATAAAAGACCAGAGTATCCCAGCCGACTCCGCAGATTCCTCGAACCGCCAGCTCGACTTCTGGCCGCACAAAGGAACAGTCGAATGGCTAAAATTCGAATGGCCGCAGCAGCACGAACTCTCTTCCGTCAAAGTCTATTGGTTCGACGACACCGGCCGGGGAGAATGTAAAATCCCCCAATCATGGACGGTCCTCTACAAAAACAGCGAAGGTGAGTTTGCCCCCGTAACCACGCAAGACAACTACGGCACAGAAAAAGACAAATTCAACAAGCTGACCTTTCAGCCGGTAAAAACCACCGCCCTCAAAATCGAAATAAACCTCCAAAAAGCCTGGTCCTCAGGAGTCCAGGAAGTAGTCATCGAATAGCCCCCACGAATCGCTGTTTAGCCCCGGCACCCGTGGCCGGGGCATTATTACCCAACCTGCGCCAGGATCGAACCTCAAGTCTGTCCTGGATTCGGATGAATAAATATGCCCTACGCGATTTTGACACTCCCGGCGCAAAGGAAAGAATCTGTGGGATGGGCTTTAGCCCATGCGGTCTTTCTCCGTCGTATGTTATCCGCTCTCCGTCCTACGTTACCCCGAGTCCCGGCGCAAAGAAAAGGCCGGTCATAAGTAGTTGACCGGCCTTAACACCCATCTTTCGCTCTATCCGTTAAGCGTCCAGCCATTGCGGTACTCTTTGCTCAGCAGCGCATTGGCCTCGTCGCTGTTTGTCACGCGCCCTTTCTCGCCGTCATACTCGATTCTTTTCCCGACGCGATACGCCACCAGGCCCAGAAGCATCGTCTCAATCGCGGTTCCGCCGTACTCGAAATCGCAATGCGTCTTCAAGTCGCCCTTGCACGCATTCACCCATTCTTCCTGGAAGTGACCCAGAGGAGGAATAACGTCCTTCTTGTCACGCCCCTTGTAGTAAGTCAGGTCCGCATTATCCCCGAACGGCAGCACAATCCGCGAATCATAATCGCAGATAATATAACCCTTGGTCCCCTTGAACATCGCGCCGTGCCCGATCTTGTTCAGATCGACATAGCCCATCGGCGATCTCGGCATCATCCCCCCCTGATACCAGTGGACTTTAATGGGGCCGCGCCAGTTATTCTTGGGGAAGTCGAAGGATGTGTGCAGTTCGACCGGAGTAACGTCGGGATTGTACTTCTCGCCCTCGCCCTGGGCCGTCGTCGGAACTTCCGCGTCAATAGCATTCCACACCAGGTCGATCGTATGGCTGCCCATATCGCCGATCTGCCCGCTGCCGAAGTCCCAGTACATATTCCACTTCAGGCAGCCGCCGATGTAGCCCGGATTGTACGGATGATACGGGGCCGGCCCTAACCACAAATCGTAATTGAGATACTCCGGCGGCTCGCCCTCGGCGGGAAGATAGCCCGGCCTGCGAATCTGACGGTTGCCCCAGGCATAAGCATCCGTCAGATCGCCGATCGCTCCATCCTGCACTAATTCGCGGATGCGCTCGAAGTTCGGCTTGGCGTGACGCTGCGTGCCGACCTGCGTCGCTAATTTGTCCTTCTTCTTACGATACGTCGCCCGCACTACCCGCGCCTCTTCAACGGTATTGGCCAGCGGTTTCTCGCAATACATGTGCAGGTCGCGATTCAGCGTCCAATTGGCGATGAATGCGTGCGTATGGTCCGTCGTGCAGCAAATCACCGCATCCAAATCCTTTTGGTCGAGGCACTTGCGCCAATCTTCATAATGTCTGGCCTTCGGAAACTTCTTGGCCGCCGTCGCCAGGTGCCTCTTATCGACGTCGCACAGAGCCACAACATTCTCGCTTGCAATGGTGTCCTGGTGTGCCCGGCCGCGACCCCCAACTCCGATTAAAGCCACATTCAGCTTATTGCTCGGGGCGCCTGCGCCCATGAGCGAGCCGCCCGGCAGAATCAGCAACCCCGCCCCCGCCGCTATGCTCGATTTCAAAAACTCGCGTCGTTGAGTAATCTTATCCTTCTTCATTCGTGTCCCCTTCTGTTTCGTCTTGCTGGTTAGCTGCGAAACCGCTGTATTGAGTTTCAGCTTCATTCGTTATACGTCGCAGGCCTTCACCGCCTGTATCAGCGACTCGATCGGGTCGCGCACAGGCGTATATTCATGCGCCACATAGCCCTTGTACCCGGTCTCCACAATCGCTCTCATCACTGCAGGGTAATATATCTCCTGGTTCTCATCCAGCTCATGCCGACCCGGCACGCCCGCCGTATGGAAATGACCGATGTGCTGGATGTTCTTGCGAATAGTGGCGATAAGGTCGCCCTCCATAATCTGCATGTGGTAGATGTCATACAGCATCTTGAACCGCGGCGAATCGACCCGCCGGCAAAGCTCGAATCCCCACGCCGATTTGTCGCACATGTAGCCCGGATGGTTTACCCTGCTGTTAAGCAGCTCCATGCAGATTGTCACCTCATGGTCCTCTGCGATCTTCACCGCCTCTTTGAGGATGGTCAGGCAGTTGTCCATACCCTCATCGTCGCCGATCCCCTCCCTGTCGCCCGCCATGCAGATAACGTTGGGCCATTTGTACTCCGCCGCCGCTGCAATATTATTCTTGAAATCTTCGAGGAACTTGGCGTGCATCGATTTGTCGTTCAGCCCCTTCTTTATAGACCCCGCCCCGGAGACCATCGTCGCAACAAGACCATGCTTCTTAAGAAGGTCCCAGTCGTCTCGCCGCACAAGGTCCCTGCCAAGAATACCCATCTTCTTGATAAGAACGGCACTCTCCTCGTTGGGTATCTTGGCCTTGCTCAGGCACCCCCCGCAAACAGACTGCTTAATCCGCCCCTTCTCAACTATCCTGCCCGTAACCTTGTCGATCCCCGCCGCACCCGCTCGATAACCCCCAACCCCAATCAAAGCAGCCGAAACCGCCGAACTCCTAATAAACCCCCTGCGAGACAAAATACTATTCTGTATTCGTGAATCTTCCATCATGAGCTCCTTAAAAATGCGAATAATTTGACCTTTAGCTTATGCTATTGCTGCTGCCGATTCAACCCCAATTCTCCGCCGCTATTGCGCTTCGCCGTTCCCGGGGTTTCTTCTATAAGCTTCCATTATCTGCCGGGCCTGGTCCAGAGAATCAGCACGGCAGACAAGAGTAACACCTGTGGGCAGCTCGCTGGCAATCCGCCCCCTGCGCAGCTCCTCGGCGGAGACTCGGATACGTATCAGCCGAACCCCGCCCCGTCGAGCCTTCCCATAAATCGCCCCAACGTCATTCATCTCGGACTGCCCTAAATCGATGCACTCGACGGCGGGCAAAGCAATAAATTCATCCGCTAAGTGCTCGCATCGCCCGCAGCAGTGTATGCCGCCTCCGCCAAGGCTCTCGAGAACGTATGAGTCGTGCGGAGTTATCTGATGGCGATACATCTCCGGCGAAACGTTAATCGCGCAGTCGTTGCGAATCAGAATATTCCCGCAAATCATGGAGTTGTGCTGATGCGAGTATCCTTCCGGGCCGTCATTCAAATATAGCTGCAGCCGCTTTGCAAGGCCCACCTGGGCCTGAGCGATATGGTGCATAGCCCGCCCCAGATTCTCGCTGTTGACATAGAGGTCCTCATAAATGCCGCTGCCCCGAAGCTGTTCAGCCGTATCGAACGGCCCCTGAAGGTCCGGCAGCACGACCTTGATGCACCGCCCCAGCCCCGGCCGTTCCGCAAGGACGGAACGGTAAAACTCGTACGTCTCAATCACCCTCGGGCACAAGCCCAGCCCGAAATCGCAGGGGTCGCAATCGAGTATCCGCTGGAATACATCAGCCGATCCGCTCGGCCTCACCCACGGCGGATTATTCTCAATCTGCTCGATCTTCCCCCCGAACAGCGAAGCCACAACCACAGTCCCGAAGTTGGCCCGGATAGTGCACGGCAGATCGTCGTCAACCAGATTGCGACAGGCGATGCTCGAATCGAATGCGTAAACCAGCTCGTTGTACAGCATCTTCGCCGGGTCGTCGCACGCTTCGCTGAAGCGATAAAGCTCGAACCCAATCTCCGCCGGGAACGGATAAGTCAGCACAACCGGCAGTCTCCCGACAGCCTCCCACCCCAGAACCCTGCGGAAGAGCGCCGACACTCGCTCCTGGCGAACCGGATCTAATACCCGTTCGACATGATCAAGTAAATCATTCAGCCTTGTTCTCATAGACTATTTGCCGGGAAAGATGCACGCCACGCCGACAAGCATACCCCAACCGCAGATTACGTGTCAATCGCGTCCCCTCTCCACCCAGTCCCACCGCACTAACGATTCGCAGCGACGGGCAATGAATTGGGTCGACCGGAAGCTTGGCGCGATGGCCGCACCACGGGCGTTACCTGCTTGGTGAGCTGGTCGTGAAGCTCCAGACGACGCCCGTTGTCGTGCCCGCCTGGTTGCGTTCGTCGATTCGCCAGTAGTGCTTGGTATTTGGCGGTAGCGGAAAAGGAGTCGGATAGAATGAGCTGCCGGTTTGATTCCCCTGAAAATCGCCGGGGCTAATGGTCCCGAAGTAAACATCGTGAGATGTCGCGCCATGGCCCGGAGTCCAGCTTAGAATCGAGCCAGTAACGCCTGTGGCCCCGTCTGCCGGGTCGGGATTGGTTGCCATGCCGGGGACCAGCGGGCTGGAAAGCTGCCAATGCCAGGCGAGAAATGCAAAATCTCTGCCATCAACTATGCAATCGCCGTTAATATCGCCTGCGACGATTGTCTCGCAGGGCGGCTTGTTGAAGTACGACTTGCTCGCCTCAGCCGTCCCGCCATAGGCGCCCATATTGATCCTGCCGCCGTTGGGGAATGGTTCGGGGCCGATGGGCAAATTGGGATCCCCCGCATCGATACACAGACTCGTCACCTCGTCTATCGTCCATCGTCCCTCGCCTGTACACCATCTGCCTGCCTGCGATTTCAAATGATAGTCGCCATCGACCCACGAGGCATTCGGGTCGTTAGGCTCGACGTGGATATTCGGATCAGCAATATGTCCCCAGAAGCCCGGATCCGCAAAGCACGGGTCGGCATCGATATTGCCCTCGCCGGGCCAACCATGCTGAACGGCGCTATATCGCACCAGAGAATCGCCTGATATCTGAGGATCTGTCGGGGCATAATTGCTCCAAACGATGCAGTTGACTATTTGATCGCCGTTGCCCGATGTGGCTATTCCGCCGCCGAACGAAGCTGAGTTGCTCACAAAAGTGCAGTTCCGCAGTATCATCGCGCTATCCTTATTGCATATCCCTCCACCGGAGTTAGCCGAGTGATTCCCACGAAATATGCAGTTGACCACGGTAGGGCTGCCGCCAGAGGTAAACATTCCGCCACCGTCGATATGAATCCCGCAGGGATCGGTTGCACTGCCGCCGGTGATGGTGAATCCCTCCAGAACGGCTGTTTCGTCCGCACCGCTGCCGGTGACGACGTGGTAGCTGTTGTCCGCGCTCGACCCGAGCCCATTGATCTCGCCGCTCAGGATTGTCTCGTATCGGCCGACGTCCTGTGCGTTCGGTTGGGGCGCCCCGAATCCGGCGTAGCCGCCCCTGATGGCCACCCGGCTGATAAGATGAAAAGTCGCTTCGCGCTTGCCTCGCCCGCGCATAGTGTCGCCGGTCAAATCGGCTAACTCCACATCGAAACCCGCCAAATCTCCCAGTCGCTGTCCGCTGTCTATGAACTTGCCCTTCCCGTCATTGAGCCAGACAGTATCGGGATAGCCCTCATGTACACCCGTTTCGTTTGTAACGAATATGTCGAGGTCTCCGTCTCCATCCAGGCGACCCAATTCCGCATCCGCACTGCCCGTATTCCAGAGTTCCGGACCGCTGTCAGTGAAAATGCCCGTCCCGTCATTAAGCCATATCCTATTGTCGTTATAGGGCCGAGAATCAGCCGCGGCATCTATTGTCAAGACATCGAGATCGCCGTCACCATCGACATCGCCCGCCGTGACGCCACATGCTTGGCCCATGTTCTGTCCGCTGTCGGTAAATATGCCGTTTGAGTCGTTGAGCCATACTCTGCTGCCCTGCTCCGAAAAAATATCTGCCACAAATGCATCCAGGTCGCCGTCGCCGTCAATATCTCCCAACTCCACGTCGGAACTGTACGCGCTACCCAGCCTCTGGCCTGAGTCAGTGAAATTACCGCTTCCATCGTTCAGCCATATTTCGTCGGGCTGTCCACGAAAATTGGCGACGAAGGCATCGAGGTCACCATCGCCATCCAGATCTCCGAGCGCTACATCCATACTCTCCGAATCGCCTAGATCCTGCCCGGTGTCGGTGAAAACTCCGTGTCCATCATTGAGCCATACCCTGTTGCAGCCGTGATACAGGTATACCGGGCCGGAATCCGCCACAAAGGCATCCAAATCACCGTCTCCATCGAGATCTCCCAACTCCACGCCACGACTGTTTGAGTTTTCACGATGCAGGTCCTGGCCGCTATCGGTGAAAATTCCGTGTCCGTCATTGAGCCATATTTTGTCGGGCTCGGCGTTGGCCGTGAAAGCGTCAATATCTCCATCACCATCCAGATCGCCGAGGTCCACGTCACGAGTGTATTCATTTCCCAGGCGCTGCCCACTATCTGTGAAGTTGCCCCGCCCGTCATTTATCCATACCGTGTTCGGCTGCCCGTCGTAATTCGCCACGAAGGCATCGAGGTGGCCGCCGAAGCAGTCCGGCCTGTAGATTCCCTGAGCCACACGGATTTCCGCCGGCTCCTCGCCCAAATTGGCATCCGTCAGGGCGTCCTGCAGGAGATTATAAGCATCAGCCCAGGATGACCCGTTGTTCGCCCCCGGGGCATCGGCATCGACGTAGATTATCTTTGCCCGGGCCGGCAGGACTATACACAGGCTCAGCAGCGATGCCGCCAGGCAGGTTCTCACGCTCATTTTCCACTTCATACTTTCAACTCCTCAAAAACTAACTCTACAAGTAGAATTATAACAGATTCGGCGGGGTAAGGCAAAAGAAAACCCGAGATTTCTCAAACGAACCGCCTTAAGGGCCGGATTGTGACGTAACTATAGTCGTGGCAACAAGATAAGGGTATCCGCCATTCCCGCCAAAAACCAGCCCAAATCCCGATCTCCCGCTTTCCTGATAACCACATACAGGTCTTAGTCGTAGATCCGCCCGTGCTGAAAGCCCGCCCGCGGCGGGGCGGGATCCCCCAATAACCCTTCTCCCTTCCGGCTCATTCTTGAATCTGTGTTAATCTGAGCAAATCTGAGAAATCTGTGGTTAAAATTCACTTGACACAACACCGAACATATAGTGTAATACCTATCTAACTAATAGCGGATCGTCAATATGATAACCATAGAAACAAATCAAGCCACCCATCCCGACACCGTCCGGATTCCACAATTGGTGATGCAAGCAAGCGCGAAAAGCCCATCCCTTGGGGATCCGTCTTCCGCGTTCTGTCTCCTGTCTCCCGTATTCTGTCTTCTACCCATACCCCCTATCCCGCCCTCCTTGCCGCAAATCGGCAGGTTTTCTGCCGTACGTCCCACCAGTGTACCACTCCTCTGGGACCTCTGTGAAGATATGAAGAGAGGGCATCCTCAAGTATAATTCGGTAGATGATAACCCTTATACGAAAGGAGCCCTCAATGGCTACA
>JAFGTU010000461.1 GCA_016933985.1 Sedimentisphaerales bacterium
ACGAGCGATATCTGTCTCTCTCATAGCTTGACCCCCTGCCGGACCTGCCGCCGCTGCCGCTCTCAGCCAGTAGTATATTTAACATCTGGACAATCTCGGAGGGATCACCGTACTTAATCTCAAAGACCTTCGTGACGGTCTGCTCGGCTGAGGGAATGTCAAACTGGCTGATAATCCGCTCCAGACGTATCAGATTAGAGACGGTGTCGATAACCAGCAGGCTGCGTGCGTTCTCGTCCGCCGTGATTTGTCCGTGCTCGCCGATCATGGGGGCGATCACAGACGACATCTCTTGGGCGCTGTAGCTCTTGAGCTGGAAGAACTTCTGAACAATCTGCTCTTTGTTCTCAATCGCAGCAAGCTCCTCGTCCGCCCCTATTGTAGGGACCTTTCCGAGCACTGCATCCTTAATGGGCCGCAGGAAGATCGTATCCTCGGTTGTCTCGGCAATAAACCCGTTCATTCGCAGGGCGCCGTAAATCATCGCGAGCGCTTTGCTTCTCGGCAGCTTGTCCGGCGCGTAAATGGTAAGCTTCACGGCCATCGATTCCTGGCTCGGGATAATCGTTTTGCCCGTCCAGCGCGCCAGCTTCTCCATGACGTTTTTCATTTCAACGTCTTTGAAATTCAGGGCCTCCATCGGCTCTGAGGGCTTGTTCGGCTCAGCAGGCGCATTAGGCTCGGCAGGAGCATTAGGCTCGGCAGGCGAATTAGCGTCTGCGGGCTTGCCGGGCTCGTTCGGCTCGACGGATTTTCCGGCGCCCTTTCCCGGAGCATTAGCATCAGCAGGCGCATTTGCATCCGCCGGAGCCGGAGCATTGGGCTCCTTAATGGTCTCTGAATCAGGCGCACCGCGAGCCGCACCGTCAACAGGCGGACGAATCCCGACCCAGTAAACAATGAATACCGACGCCAGAGTAACCACTATCCAGAATATTGCTTTTGACCGTTTCACTTCTTTCACCTCGTTTCTACCATACATCCACTCAGATAACGTCAGATGACTTATGTTCTCAATTCTGGGGGCGATTCGCGTCCGTCGCACTTTCGCCTGCGTCTTCGCCCCTGGGCCGGCCGTCCGGCGAGCCTCCCGGCGCACCGGCCCTGTCGCTTCGCTGCCGGCCGCTGAATCTGCTTCGCATTTCCTCGCGGAATCGCGCCCGTTCCTCTTCCGTCATATTCTCGAATCTATCTCTCATCGCCTGCCTTTCCTCTTCGGACATTCCGCCCATTCTTCTGCCGCTGCCTCCCTGACGTCCGGCATCAGGTCTATTACCTCGCTCGGCCATAAGCTGACGCCTCTCCTCCTCGGACATATTCTCCCTTCTGTCGCCCATTCCCGGTCTTTCACCCTGCCTTGCGGCCCTTTGCTCTGCAGTTTGGTCTGCCGAAGGGCTTCTCTGCCCGCCGGCCGGCGCCCCGGCCTTCTCGCCGGATTGTCCCGCCTTGGGAGCGGACTTTACCTGCGCCGCCTTTTCGGCGAAATGAATTCTGACCTGTTTTATGGAGAATCCCACGCCCAGAGCACCGAGCAGCATCACAATTGCGATGATTGCACTTACTAATGCGGTTGCCTTCTTCATTTCTGTTACCTCGTATCAGCTATAATCATTTTTATCGTCTGCCTCGACCGCCGCCACCCCCCCCAAAACCGCCTTCACCCGGTCCGCGCCCACCGAACCTTGACCGCATCTCATTTCTAAACGCCTCCCTTTCTTCGGGCGACATACTCTCGAAGCGCGCCCTCATACCCTCCATTCTTGCCCTCATCTCCGCTCTTTGTTCTTCCGACATATTGCCAAAGCCGCCGCGATCCGGACCCGGCCCCAACACTTCTACTCTCGTCGGCCCCGGTCCTGCGGGATCCCCACCCCGGCCAGGTCCTCTCCGCCCCGAAGGCGGACCTGATGGACCCTCTGTAGAGGCAAGCGGCGCAAAGTACTTCGTATTGCCGTCCCATTCGATCTTGACTTGCGTAGGCTCGACGGCCACGATCATCGCATCGCCTATCTTATCGCCCGCCTTGTACCACTTGTCGTTAATCAGCGCCTCGTCGCCCATTATTCCGAGCACTGCGTTCACCGGGTGCTGCCTCGGCGGCGGCGGAACAAAGAGGTTCCTGCTTTTCAGGGCATCGGCAATCTTTCTAAGCCCGGCCAGCTTCTCTTTGACAACCGCCTCGTTGGGCTCGCCCTGGCTGACGACCTCTTCGACTATGCTCTGTGCCTTGGCCGATGACACGAAGTAATCCACAACCTTGACCAGCATCAGAACCGCCGAAACGCCGGCGACGCCCAACAGGGCATACTGCACCAGCCGTTCTCTTCCTTTTAGATAATCAACAACCATTGCCAACCTCTACGATGTCCAATCTGCATTATCACCATCACGTCTATATATCTTTCAGCCATCCATCTCCATATCAGCATCCTCCAACTCAGAAAGCATTTCCCGCCTTTTCTCATCCGATGCATTATTCCACTCTTTCATAGCTTCGCGTCTCTCTTCCTCCGAAGCACGACTCCACAATTTCATTAACTTATCTCGCAGCTCGGGCGAGAGCTTCACCCCCAGCCACGCAAGCGGGTCATCCGCATCGGAAGATGCACGGGGCCTCTCTGTAACACGTTCAGTCTTTGAAGCCACTTTCGTCGGCTTCTCTTTCTCGATGTTCGGGGTTTTCTCGGTCTTAACCGGGGGCGGTTGGGGGGCATCGGCAACAAGTGCGCTAATCGGGGCGAACGCCTTTTCTTGGCCGTCCCATTCAATTTTAACCTGAGTAGGCTCGATGGCTACTACGGTCGCATCGCCTATCTTACCGCCCACCTTGTACCACACTTCACCAATCAAGACCTCGTCTCCCATTATCGCCTGCACTGTCTTTACGGGATGCTGCCTCGGCGGCGGCGGAGCGAAAAGGTTGCTCTTCTTCAAGGCGTCTGCGATTTGCCTGAGCCCGCTGAGCTTCTCCTTGACAACCGCCTCGTTGGGCTCTCCCCGGCTTATGACATCTTCGACTATGCTCTGTGCCTCGGCCGACGAGAGAAAATAATCTGCGACCTTGACCAGCATCAGAACCGCCGAAACGCCGACGATCCCGAACAGAGCATACTGCACCAGCCGTTCTCTTCCTTTTAGATAATCAAGCTTCACAGCCGACCTCTTTTACAAACCAACCTTTTCGCAGTAACACCGACACCTTGCCGACTGTATACCTCACCGTCGTCCGGGCCTTAGCCAGGCAGGTACACAGTCGAAACGGTCATATCCAACTCAACATCCTGAGGGTTGTTCTTGTCGCATTTTATCTTGAACGCTTCTATACCGACCAGGTATGGATTCTCATTAAGCTTGGCAAGCAAATCCAGCACCTGAGTGAATTTACACTTCCCTTTGCACTGTATGCTCATGAGCATGTAATTCTTGTACAGCGTCTTTCTTGACGTTACGACCTTCAATGGTTCGGTGTTGATCCCCGCACTCTTCAACTGATCGACGAGCTTCTCCCTGAACTTGTTCTTCTGATCTTCCTCTTTCGCAGGCATCTCAAAAGCCGGCACAAGCGAGAGCAGCCCGGCCTGCTTGTTGCCGCTCAGGTTGATGTCGTCAATCTGGGCCTGTCTCATCTTCACTTCCGCTCTCGCATTCGACCAGCTCTCAAGCCACCTTGCGCCAAATAAGAACGCCACGATGCCTACGGCGCATATACCGCCTATTTTCAATGCTCTTATGTCTTTCCCGGTCAGTTTCTGCATTATCGTCTCACTGATTCTATATCGCTTGCCGCTCTGCGAAGTTCGCTACGTAGCACGAGGTCATTTTCGTGTCTTCTTGTCGCCGAAGCTCTTATACTTGAATTCTATTGAGAACTGGTACTTCTTGGTCTTGGCATCTTGCGATTGGCTTCGAATTTTGGCGTCTTTAATGTACTTGTTGGCATTGAGGTCCTTCTCGAATTTATAGACCTGCTCCGTTCCGGGTGATTCTCCCGAAACAGTGGCGACCTGCCCGGTCTTAAAGTCAAGCTCCTGCAGCTTAATCCCGCTCCTGCTGCCGCCCTCATTTCCACCTCTCGGACCTCCACTTCCACCCCGGGGGCCATCACTTCTCTCTCTGGGGCCATCACTTCTTCCTCCAGGGCTCTCATTTCCGGCTCTCGGACCGCCAATTCCGGCCCTCGGATCGTCAGTCCCGCCCCTCGGACCACTGCTGCCGTCATTTCCACCTCCGGGGCCGGCATTTCCACCTCCGGGGCCGGCACTTCTACTTCCAGGGTCGGCGCTTCCGCCTCTGGGACTGTTATCTTCGCCCCGTGCAATGTCATTCACAAGCTGTATGAGCTCCAGAATATCCGGCCTTTGAGCGGCAATCGCCCGCCGCAGACCCTGGCGATTCATAATCTCCTTCATATCCGTCTCGGATAGAACGCTCTTAACGGCCTTGTCAATCGCGCCGGGTTTGGCGATATCGACGGCATACCAAACAAAAACACCGAGCACCAGCGCCGCCACCGCAACCGCAAAAGAACGCTTTATCAAAGAGAACCCGCTCGCCGCTTCCTCCTTCTTGAAAGGGTCGTACAAGCGATTGAAAATGTTAAGCTCATCGCCACGTGCTTCAAGCCCCACCAAACCCAGGCCGATCGGAAGGCGGTAGTCGTAAATCATCTCCGCATCAAGCTGACCGCTCTGCTTAATCCGCGTAACGTCCGGCTTGACGGCCTTGGCGTCAAGCCCGATTGATTCCAGTGCAGCGACCATCGTGCTCACTGCTTCGCTGCCGTCCGAGAGTACGTAAATCGGAAGCTCGGCGGAACCGCCGTAACCGAACATCTCAAGGATGCCCTTCATGTCCCGAACAAACCGCTCAGCGGCTTCGCTATGAAAATCAACCGACGAGAACTCCTTCGTGCCCATATCGAGAACCACCGCATTGATCAAAACGCCGTTCTCCGTCAGGCACAGTTGCGAGCTGTTCTCAAAAGCGCTCACGACCAATGCAATTGCCTCGTCCCCTCCAAAGAAAGTCCGCCACGCCTTGATCACTCCCTCGGAGTTCAGCATTATTTGAGTCGGCGAAATAGCTCTGACATTTTCGACAAAGGCCTTGAGATGCCCGGTCCTTGCCACGGCCATCGTCACGGGCATTTGCCCGTTCCTGGCGCCCCCGGCCCGCCAGGCAATCTCCATCTGGTCCGCCGACAACG
>JAFGTU010000462.1 GCA_016933985.1 Sedimentisphaerales bacterium
CATCCCACGGTCGAAATCGAAGGCCACGTACTTCTCGGGCTCGATGTCGAGATCGATATCGGCACGGGAGTGCAGGATGATGGGCAGCGTTACCTCTTGCGCCGCAGAAAGCACAGGACCTGCAAGTGTAACATTGGCCACATTGTTTGTGTTCTGCGGGACTTCCTTCGACCAGTAATAGACATCGAAATCGCCGACGGTGTCTTTTGCCGTGTAGTCTTCGCTCTTATCGATGATCTCTGTGCCTGCCGGGACGACGAGGAAAAATGTCTCAACGACTCTTTGGCCGAATTTGTTCTGCATCTCCAGGGCATAGTGCCCGGTGCCGGCCGCTGGATTAAGCTGCTTTAGATCGTCAATGCACCAGCCATAATAGAACATCTGTCCCGGCGGCAGCGGCTCAGACGGCGTCCAGTAGATGTGATAGTAGCCGGAGCGCACGTTGTCCTGCACTATTTCGACATTCATCTGCCTGCCGGCGATATCGTAGAGGGTCTGATTGGGGTAGCTGGTGCCGGAGAGGTATATTCTGCCCGCTTGGGGCCGGCCGGACATGTTTCGATAGTGGTTCATGCCGGCCTTGAACAGCACCCAGTCGGAGGTCACAAAATAGATGTGGGAATTCGAATACAGATTCTTCGCCACCGCCTCAATAGAGATGCTGCCGTACTTGCCGGCGATGTGCGTAACCACGTCGTTGGGCAGCCGCTCATAGAGCCTGGGCTTGGGCTCGGCGGGGACGGGTCCCGCAAGGACCACATCGACCTGATGATTGGTATCCTCGGGCACTTCCTTCGAGAAAGAGTACACGTCGAAGCCGCTGATCGTCTCTTTTGAAGTGCAGTCCTCCGTCTTGCTTACAATCTGAGTACCAGCGGGGACCACGAGAAAAAAAGTCTCAACGACACGGTTGCCGAATTCGTTCTGCATTGTCAGCTCGTACTGTGCGGTGTCCAGCGCAGGGTTCTGAGCGGAAACAGGCGATAGTTGCTCGGCCTTGTCGATGCACCAGCCAAAGTAAAACATCTCTCCCGCAGGCACCGGCTGATGCGGAGTCCAGTAAATATGATAGAAGCCGGAGCGAACCTTGTCCCGCACGATCTCGGTATTCATTTTCCGGCCTGCAATATCGTAGTGAGTCTGCTTGGGCTCGCTGGTGCCGCACAGACGAATCTTGTTGAACAAGGCCTTGTCCGAAGTATTGTGATAGTATCCCATTCCCCCTTTGAGCAGCATAAAATCGGATGTGATGTAGTAAACATGCGAATTCGAATATAGCTTCTTCGCTCCGGCCTCGGCACAGATGCTGCCATACTTATTGCCCACAAACTGAATTACCTCCGGAGGCAGTTTTTCATAAAGGCCGATCGGGCCTGCCGAGTCTGGTTGACCGATTCCGAGCTTTGTGAGCTGTTCCTGCGCCTTTGCCGCAAGCACCTCCTGCCCGGGGTGTTCGGTTATGAGCTTGCCGAAGTACTCAGCGGCCTTTGCCTTGTCGCCCTTTTTGGCGTAGCAGATGCCGATTCGATACATAGCCTGTGCGGCGGCCTGCTCGAGTTCCGCCGCATTCGTAATCACCTTCTGGTAGATCTTGATTGCCCCGTCGAGATCGCCTTCGATTTCCTCTGCGTAGAGTCCTTCCTGCAGCAGGACGCTCGCACGCTCGGCCGACGCCGGAGCGGCAACCGCAAAAACGACCAGTAACAGAGAAATCATTGTAGTTGTCAGAGTCTTCATAACTGCGCTCCTTTCAAATATATTAACCGTGAAATTCGTGAGAGTCCACATTGTTATCTTATTGCTCCTGTCTGTATAACTCCTGCGTCGTTTACAAAGTAACTACGGCGTCACCGCCCGGTCATAGACGCGTACATCGTCTGTCAGGCCGGCGAAGAAACAGTTCGGATCAAGGTCCTTGGCGGCGCCAATGTGCAGGCCGCCGGTGGAGCCGACCAACCCGGGACGAGCGGCGGTATCCGTCTTGACTTTCGTCCCATCAACGTACAGGCTTCTGTACGTCCCGTCCCAAACGAACCCGATACGATGCCAATCACCGTCGGTGATTACAAATTCCGACACAAGCGGCCGACCGCCTCTGCCCGGCTCGTGGAGCCCGGTCATAAGCGTTCCGGTCGAGGTCTCGGCACAAAGCCAGCTTACTCCAATGCCCTCGCCGTCTGTTTGCGATACGACTTGCTGTCCGGGCTCGCCGCCTTTGATCCAGGCATAAACGCTGAACGGCCCATCAGCGGGGTTGAGGACAAAAGGCGTGCTGAGATAGTCATCAATCCCGTCCAATTCAAGGGCTCCGTCTATTCTGCCGCCTGCGGGTAGCCGGTTCGGATCTCCGTGCAGTGTTGCGTCCTTGTCGCCAGCGGCGTCGTAGGCGATGGCGCCTGTTTTCTCGTCCAGTTTCCACCATGCGGCCAGACCGGGGATGGCACATCTGAGCCATTCTGCAGCGAACTGCTCCAAATCATCAGGCCCCACCTTGCCGTCGTCAGTGAAGTCGACGCCGCCGCACTTGCCGCAGTCTGTCTGGAGCCATCGTGCGCCAAATCCGGCGAAGTCCGCGAAGTCAACGTCCCCGTCCGAATCGCGGTCGTGCGGATCGCCGTGGATTCCAACTATGGTCACCACGGAACGTGCCGGAATTGCTATCGTATCATCCGGAGAAAGGAGGCGGTACGCGGTCAGATTGTCATTATCGGCTGAGTTGCCTTTGGTAACGTATGGAATCAGGATATCTGGATCTGCGCCGAGGAATTCGAGGTCCACCGTCTTGTCTTTGTTTGCCCAGTTTACAAATACGACCACTACAATCCCGTCATCGCTATTGTAGTACGCGGAAACCATCAGGTCTTTGACGGTATCACGCGGGGTTGCGTTATCTGAGCGATTGACTATCACGCGCTCCATCCCAGGCCTGATAAAACGGCTGAAGTTGCCCATCGCCCACAACAATTTTGAATGATAGTAGTTACCGTCGCTCTCGCTTTTATCAACGTAGACAAGGCCGTCCTTGTAATCGTAGGGAGAAACACCGAGCCACCACTGCCACGCCGATGCCTCCGCGACAGTGAGGTCATGATGAATGACCCTGGCGATCCATAGGGCCGGGTCGATTCCCAAATCGCGCCCATTACCGTAGCCCCAATATTGTACCGGGACCCACCAATCTCCGGGGATGAGTATGCAGTATTCGGTCGCCCAATACTCAAGACCGGGGTATTGATCGAGTTTATCGTGGAGGTATTCGCGCATGCCCACAAGCCTGTCGTCCTCGGGCCAGCCGGCGAAATAGCTGTGGCAGGCGACCCCCTGCGCCACCTTGTCGCCAACATAGTTGGGATTATCGTCGCTGAAGAACGAGTCAATGTAATCTCCGCGTGTGCTGGAGTGTCCGCACAGATACCCTATGTCGCCGGCCTCGGGAATTAGAATCTGCGTGGTAACTTGCTGACTGTCGAGTTCGCTGTGCAAGGCGTCCACTAACACCTTGATGTCGCTATTGTCATACCTGCAGCCCTCCTGGTCGGTCCCGTCCCAATCCCAGTGCGGCTCACCCACAGGGCTGATGTGGCCGAAGTTAATGCCTTCTACGTTGCTGAAATGCTTAGACATAGTCGTGAGAAAGGCGGCGAAATCATCGATCTTATCGCTGATTAGATTTGTAGTGCCTGAATTGCTGTCACAGGATGACCTTCCATTTTTGGTCATATTTATGGGGGGGCTGCCGCAAAACGCGATAAACTGCTCGACGCCGCGAGCCTTTGCGGCCTGGAGGAACCAACGCTGGCCCGGCTGGGCGGACCAGTCGTACGAGTTGAAATCCGAAGAGAGAAAGAGGTCGCTCCTTCTCCAGGGATCACTAATATAGCTCTGTCTGTTGCTTCCTGCTCCTACGAAGAATCGCCAGAGAGATAGACCGATACCCTTGGGATTGTTGTTTTCGTCGAGGCCTGTTTCGAACAGCAGGTCGGCAATGGGATTTCGTTTTGCGTCGGGCCAGAGGCCCACGTACTGGATACTCCAAGCGTCGGATGCGCCGAAGTTGTGGATGGTCTGCCTTCTGTCGTTAGTATCGACCGTGAGCACAACTGTGCTCTGGGCGGATGTCCGCAGGTCACCTCCAATTCCGGGCAAGCAGGGTACATAGCCGGGCTTATTAGTCGGTATTACCCACCAGATCGTTGTGAAATTCCATGTATCGCCTTTGTAGGTTGTGGCGCCTTTGTCATCGATCCGCCAGTAATATGTAGTGTCCCTTCTAAGCGGGCCGGGATCATACGACGGCAGCATCCGGCCTATGCTTACGCACTCAGGGCTCTCTGTGGTGGCGTTGGTCACGTCGGTCTGACTCGTGCCGAAGTACACATCGAAGCCGCTGAACGAATCCCAGCCGCCGGTCCACGAAAGGTCGGCATTCGGATCAACAAGCTCAGCGCCG
Organism: Sedimentisphaerales bacterium; assembly: GCA_016933985.1. Lineage (GTDB taxonomy): Bacteria > Planctomycetota > Phycisphaerae > Sedimentisphaerales > Anaerobacaceae > JAFGCD01. Next base: position 4,451 of record JAFGTU010000462.1, read on the forward strand.
TCCGCCGGAACCGGACCAATGGCCTTCAACGGCGCGGTGCCGAAGCTCCAAACGTCGCCCCTTACTATATTTCCGTCGCTTTCTTCCTGATCGATCCGCCAGTAATAAGTTACGCCCGGCTCACGAGCAGGCGTGAGCGTTGTCTGCATGGCACTCAGGCTGCCCATGAACTCCGGCGATCTGGTTCCGGCGCCGGCCACACCACTCTCGCTGGTCCCGAAGAATGCGTACTGCCGCACCGAGCTGTCGCCTACAGACCAACTTAGCATCCCTCCGTTGTCGTTTAGGCCCATATTCTCGGAGGCATCGGCGGGGATAGGACTATGGGCCTTTAGAACCTGCTCCAATAGTTCAACTTCTGCGATCTGCATACCATTTATCCATGGGTCCGACCCGCCTCGAATGGCCGTGAGCAGAAGTTGATAGTGATCGTATGCCGTCTCGTTAGGAAAAAAGATCGGCGTTGTGTTCTTTGTGTGGCGGGGCCACTCCGAGGCCTGGTCAAAATCGACGATATCGCCCTCGGCAATCAACGTGTAAGGCCCATCTATGCTCACATTGGAACCTGAGAACCTATATGCAACCGGGTCACGACCTGGATAGTCGTTCGCTGTGGTGAAAGTCAGCCCGATGACAACAGTTTGCGCACTCGACGGTGTAACTCTAAAACCAGTGCCGCCTGTCCCCGGATCGGGGTCGAAGTCTCCTTTGAAATGCAGATACTTCGTCATGATGTCATCATCAATCGCCATAGGGGGCCTTTCATTACCAGGCCAATCTCCGTCGTTCGGAAAAGCCTGGAGGGTATCTCCCGGCGAGGTGACATCAGCCGCCTGTGTCATTGTCCCGAATAACAAGGCGGAGACAAGCACGATTATAAGTGATATCCTCCACGTAATATTCCGCCTTAGCCGGAATTTCCCGTTTAACTTCATAATCGGTGCTTTTGCAGGTTTTGACACCGGCGTCATAATTGTACTGATGGCCAGCATCAGAAAGATCCTTGTAGTTGCCGGAGTCTTCATAATCGCGCTCCTTTGAAATAGAATAACAGAATTATTTTGTTCTTCACGCGTATAATTTTGGCTTATGGGTGTTACGGATTTGTTACAGGTATGTCCTTTTATTATTATTTTTTCCCGGCGGGGTAAACGTTCGGGGACTTCTGTGAAGGCTGGGTTTTGCCTTTGACGCTAATCCTGCGTTGGGTTATGCTCTTCGAGGGTGGCTGGGTCTTGAATCCAACCGACGATAAACCAAGCAGAATTGAATAAGGAGAATATACAATGAGACGACGTGAATTCTTGGCCGGTGTTAGTGTTGCGGGTATTGCGGGCCTGGGCGGTGCGGCGATGGCGGCCGGTGGAGGGGACCGCGAGTATTTCGAGCTCAGACGGTATCGGCTGCTCGGGGGGGCGAAAAAGAATATGCTTGGCGATTTCTTGCGAGACGTGGGAATACCGGCGATGAACAGGATCGGCATCGGACCGGTAGGCGCCTTCACCGCAAAGTACGGGCCGAGTGACCCGACGCTTTATGTGCTGATGGTGCATAAGAACTTGGAATCCGTGGTCACGGCCGCGGCGAGACTGCTGGCGGATGATGAGTTCGGCAAGAGCGATTTGGTCAATGCATCTTCGGGCGATGCGGGGTATGTGCGCGCGGAAAGCTCGCTAATGGCGGCCTTCAAGAATATGCCCAAGCTGGAAGTCCCTCCAAAGCGGCCGCGAATCTTTGAGCTGCGCACTTACGAGAGCCACAGCATCAAGGCTGCCAAGAAAAAAATCGAGATGTTCAACGAGGGCGGCGAGATTGCCATCTTTAACAAGACCGGGCTCAATCCCGTATTCTTCGGTGAGACGATCATCGGGCCTATGATGCCGAACCTCACTTACATGCTTTGCTTCGACGACCTGACCGACCGGGATAAGAGATGGGGCGCTTTCGGCAGCAGCGACGAATGGAAGAAGCTGAGTTCGGATCCGCAGTACAAGGATACGGTATCGAATATTACGGATATCATTCTTCAGCCGACGGGTTATTCGCAGATATAGGCGTTACTTCTGCTCTATCGGCTTTCCGAAGATTTCGAGAGCATCTTTTATGAAGGGCAGCGGCGTTGTGATAACCTGCGGGTCGTAGAAGTCGCCGATTACTTCAATCTTAACGACGGCTCGGCCGAGCCCTTCGCCGAGTGAGCCGATGAAAGACGGTTCTGAGCCGGCGAGGCGTTTCCCCCGGGCTATTAGTCCCAAATCGATCTTCAGTGTTCGCAGGTCCATCAGGCCGGAACCGTAGAACGCCGCCGACTTGCCCGCCAAATCCAGCTTCTTCACTATAAGCTCGTCCGCCTTGATGTAGGAATCGAGGAGCATCCGGTCGAAGGCGTACTTGGTCGGCTCGGAGAATCTCAGGACCTGGAGGAGCTTGGCCAGGGGCGAGAGCCTTCCGACCTGCATATCGACAATCGAGAGTTTGCACGTGCCGAGCCGAGAGGCGTTCTCCCCAAGTCTTGCCCCGATGTTCAAGGACCCTTCCATCCTGCCTGCTGTGGGGTCATTTTCCCGTTCCGATCCCATTCTTGTATCGGAAAGAAATTTCTTCAAGTCAACGTTTTGAAAGCTTGTTTGGAGCGTGTAGGCAAACGCCGCGTCGGCGGCCTTGCCAATTTCGAGCTTGCCCGTCAGCTTTCCGCCGTAGCAATCTGCAGTCAGGCTACGGCTGGTCCACGTTTGCCTTTCCGGGTTGTAGTCGATACCCGTTTTCAAGTTTTGGAAGGTCTTGCCGAGAATTCTAAAACTTTGCCCGTCGAGCAGCAGTCGGCAATTCTCGAAGGCCTGGTTTGTTCTGTACAGGCCTTCCATGTTGAGAATGGCGTCGAGCTGCGCCTTTGCCCCTGATATCGGCAGTGAACAGTTCTTAAGGCTCGCAGTGGTTTTGATGTCGATACACCTTTCGCCGTCGGCTGTTGGCGTAATCTTTAACCGATCCAGCTCAAGATCGGCATCGAATTCGGCGGCGGCGCCGTATATTCTCAAATCGCACTCCTTGAGCCTGGCACGGCCTTTGATATCGATGTTCTTTCTCCCGTCCGGGGCCGGCGTGATCCTGACCTCGTCGAAATCAAGATCGAAGTGCGCCGGTGGAACGAGCTTGTTGTAAAGCCGGCGCAGTCCCACAGGCAGAGCCAGGCCGAGTCGGCTGTCAAAGAAGATGTCGTTCGTTCGGATCTTAAACTGGGCATCCTTGAAGGAGTTGTTTTCAAGCGAGACGCTTCCGTCCAACTTTATAAAAGCGGTGTTCAATTTGACCAGGACGGCGTCGCCGGGAACGGCGTTCACATCTCGGAATTCCACCGAGTTGGGGGTTATCGTAAGAGTCCCGGTGATGTTTTTAAGGGGATATGAGAACGCAGGGATCTCGATATGGTTGCCGAGGCAGTCAATTACGAACTTATAGTCGGCCGAATCATTCGGCTCGAGCTTCTTCATCTCGGCCGTGAGGTCTATCCTTCCCTCGGGTCGAAAATCGGCGACTATTTTTGCGGCCGATTCGGGCAGAAGCTTAAAGAGATCGTCGTTCAGAATAGTATCCTTGAACTCGAGCGCGAGGCTGTAGCGGGATGGCTGCTCCTCATACCCGGGCCAAATCTGGCCTTTTAGAGAAACTGGGGTATCGCCATATCGTCCGGCGAATTTCCTGATATCTATCAGGTCGGGCTCGAAAATGGCAGTGGCGGTCACGTCGGTTATGGGCAGCGGGAAACGAGCGGAGTTCAAAGACCCCTGCTTAAACGAGATATCCGCGGTGAAAGTCGCCGGCACTTCGCCCTGCGGCGATTTTGAGAATTTTATGATACCATCGGTTAGGCCGGCTGGTTTGAATTGGTCGTACAAATCCCTTTGTCTTGGGGATAAAGCGCCTCTAAGCGTCTGGTCGAGGGGTATATTGCTCGCGTTGATCGAGATATCATAACCGAGCTCTTCGGTTCCTTGTCCGGTTACCTTGCCGTCCAGGACGATTTCCTGCCCGTCGGTCTGGGAAACTATGTCTGAGATTATTACATCATCCTGATCGAAGAAGATTCTCCCTCTGAGGTCCTTGAGGGGGTACGGGAAGGAGCTGTAGAGTGCATCGACACCGGCTAAATCGACTGTGAGCTGTCTTGTTCGGCTCTGCGGCGAGCTCCGCCTCAAGCGGTAGTCTATCGAGGCGGCGCCCGAAGGCGAGAAGAGCGACCAGGTTTTCTTCTGGGCCGGACTTAACGCTTCATACAGATCATCATCCAATTTCATGTTGTCGCTGGTGATGTGGAAATCATACTCCCAATTCGGAGAGAAGCCGTGTGTCCATCCGTCTATTGTGAGTTTTACGTCGTTGTGGACGCCGGACAGTTTGTTCAGCGTTACGCTGTTCCCGGCGAAGTCTATCTTGCCTTTGAGCTGCTCGACAGTATAGGGGAATTCGTCCTGGCAAAACGCGACACCCTTGCAGTTCACGCTGCCCGCCAAGGTTGACTTGTCCAATTGCATCAGATTCCCTGACGCCTTAACGGACAGGTCGATATTTCCTATGGGGCTGTAGCGGCTGAAAAACTTCCTCACCGCGGCGAAGGGCGTTGATGCTTCGAGGAAGGCGGGCCCCATTTGTGCGACCTTGTCAAGCTCGATGGTTCGGTCCGAATGCAAATCGAATATGCGCATATCTAAAGTGAAGACGTCGTTTTGGTCGTATTCGAGCACGGCAGCCATACTCCCTATCATCCATTCCATCTCGAACGCGGATTTGTCGGCCGATGCGATTCCGCCTGCAACTTCGAGATGCCCCGGCCTCCAGGAGCCCGTCAAATGGCTCTCTCCGGAACCGCCGGCCTGAGTGCCCGTCTGGAAATCGAAGCTGTAACCTTTGCGTGTCTGTGAGTCGAATCCCAGCTTGGCGGAAAGCGGCACTGAAGCGACAATCTTGGTTTCTAATCCCGATATTCTGCTGTATTGCAGGATCCCCCTGCCGAGCATTACCAGAGGCATCTTCTCCGACGAGCCTTTCGGAACGTATAGTTTGAGTGCCGAAAGGTTCCAGCGCCGGGCGTCCGAGTCGTAACGTGCGCTGAACACAAAATCATTGACGTCTATTCGCCGAAGCTGAGGGCGGAGTGTTAAGAGGCTTGCGAGATCGTATTCCGCCCGGACCTTTTTAGCCTTTAGAATCGTCCGGTCGGCCAATTCGTTGTCGTCCGGTTCTATAAGGAGGTCATTGATGACAACACAGCCGTTGGTATGAAAATCGACGGAGCCCGTCTGTATTCTCGTGTTGGTCAGTTTGCCGATTTGACTGATTGCGATGCCACAGAGCACCTTGCCGCCGAATACGAAGCCAACCCACAGCAGGATTGCCGCAACTCCAAGTGCGACGAACAAGCGAACGACTCGCCTGAAGATTCTGGCCCAGAGCGGCATGTTCGGATCTGCTGGCATTTATTATGCTTTACATTTCTTCATCGCTTTGTCGGCGATGTCTCGGCGATAGTAAGCGCCGTCGAATTTGATCTTATCGACGGCTTTATAGGCGGCCCTTTTTGCCTCTGCGATTGTCTGGCCCATTGCGGTAACGCCAAGCACCCTGCCTCCGTTGGTGACAACATCCCCCTCGACCGTTTTTGTGCCGGCGTGAAATACTTTAACGTCTTTCATTTGCTCGGCGTCCTGGATTCCGCTTATTACTTTGCCCTTTTCGTAATCACCCGGATACCCCCCCGCCGCCATTACGACGCAGACCGCCGGCCGCGGGTCCCATACGAGAGTGAGGTTGTCGAGGGTTCCTTCGCAGACGGCCAGGCAGACCTCTATCAGGTCGCTCTTCAGCCGCATTAG
>JAFGTU010000463.1 GCA_016933985.1 Sedimentisphaerales bacterium
ACCACAAGATCGACGGCAAGAGCATTACCGGCGTTATCGATTCGGCCGACGCTCCTTCGCCGCACGATGTCCTTCACTGGCAGACGGGCAACGCCGACCACTGGGCGGTTCGAGAAGGCAAGTGGAAACTTGTCCACAACGGCCCGGCGACAGAGTACAAAGGCCGAAAGCTACCGGCAGAGAAAGACTTCTTGAGCGATATGACCAAGGATACAACCGAAACAAAGAACATCGCCGAGAAACATCCCGAGATAGTCGAACGCCTGACCAAGCAGCATAAACAATGGGTCAATAGCATCCAGCAGGAATAGAAGGAATGCCTGAAGACAGCAATGCGCGCAACCGACGCTCGTATGCTCTCGGCCATCCCCTCCTTGGGGGAGGCTGCCACCCGGTCACAGGCAAAGCATCTGTTCCGGAATTAGCATCTCCTCAAGTATCTATGCCAGATCCTTCACTTCGCTGCGCTACGTTCAGGATGACAAAGAAGCACGAGAATTATTCAGAAAGTGTGTGAATCGGTGTCTATGAATCGCTAAGCAAATGCCGAGCGGAGGAGGGCGAGGCTTTTGGGGATGGCGGTTTTGTAATCCTCGTTGCCCTCGAATTCGAGCGAGACCCAGCCGCGGTAGTTGTGCTTCCTCATAATTGCTGCAATTCGCGGATAGTCCAGATCGAGCGAGTACCACAGCCCTCCGCCGTAGTAAGTTTTGGCCTGCATGAAAACGGTATAAGGGGCGCACTGTTCCAGCTTGTCGTACGGATCCTCGAGGAAATTGCCGGTATCGAGCAGGACCTTGAGCCAGGGCGAATCGATCTCATTGACGATTTTCAGGAGCCCCTCGGCGGTGCGAGCCAGGCCCCAGTGGTTCTCCAAACCGAGCATTACACCTGCTTCTTTCGCAGCAGGCAGGCACTTCCCGATACTATCAATCACCCACTTGAAGCCATCCTCCTCGGTATATCCGGGCAGGACCGGCTCGATGCCGCGATTGGCCATAAGCTCGTCGAAGCTGCCGCTTGTGCCCCACCTGCCTGTGTTGAGCCTGATAATGGGAATGCCGAGTTTGTACGCCAGGTCGATGGTCTTAAGCGTCTTCTCGATATTCTGCTGCCGCTTAGCCTTATCGGGCGAGACAAATCCTTGATGCGTTGACATCCCGCAAAGGTCGATGCCATTGATGAGGGCCCGGCGTTTAAGGCCCTGCAGATACTCGTTGGTTTCCTGCTCCATCTGGATGTGCAGTATCTCCACGCCCTCGAAGCCCATCCCGGCGGCCTCATCGATACACTGCTCGATAGGCAGCTTCAGCCCGTCCTTGAACCGCCAGAAGGAATAAGTCGAGACAGCTATCGGATTACCTCTGCCGAACCGCCCAGACGAAGCGGCTCCGCTCAATTTCTCCTGCGCCCAAGTGCCCGATACTGCCGCCGTCCCTGCAGCAAGGCCCGCCGCCTTCACAAGAAAACCTCTTCGATTCGTTGATCCCATAGTCACTTTCCTTTCCAACATCTGAGCTCAGGCTCTAACCGTCCGAGAACACACTATCTCAAATTCGGCTCTCTTCTTATTTCTCCGGCGCGGACCTGAGCTGCAATCTGCATGAATCTCGGCCCGGCATAGTCGAAGAACCGCTTGTACGCCTCGCAGTAATAGCTTTCGCGCCCGAAGCTGTCCTTATCGAACGGGGCCCGGTCCTTCATGCAACCGCCGCGACAAACATCCAAATGCCTGCACACCAGGCACTTGCTGCAAAGGTTTCTCTTATTCCTCGCAAACTTGCGCTTCAACGCACTGCCCGCGAGCTTCTCTATCGGCGTCTCAAGAATACTGCCCAATCGCCACTTAGGCTCGACGAAAAAATCGCAGCAGTAAGCGTCGCCCCTGTGCTCGATAACGATATACTGGCTGCACTGCTTATCAAACGTGCATATCGTATGCCTGCCGCCGGCATAATACGAGAGCACCGAATCGAAATCGCGAATACTCAGCCTGTCCGGCCCGTATTCGACCCAGCGGTCGAACACGCGGCACTGAAACCCGGCGTACTGCTCCGGCGTCACCGAAAAATTCGTAACCTGCCGTGTAGTCGCATCAAGCTCAACGCACGGTATGAACTGCAGATACTTGACGCCGAGTCCCACCAAGAAATCGAATACTTCATCCGGATGCTGCACGTTGCGGTCGTTGAGCAAGGTGAGCGTGTTGAACTCGACGTTATACTCTTTGCAGTTTTCGATCGCCCGCATCACCCTGTCCCACGTCCCGCCGCCGGAATGATCCACTCGATAGTAGTCGTGCAGCTCCTTGGGTCCGTCGATGCTCACGCCGACAAGGAACTTGCTCTCGTGAAGAAACCTGCACCAATTCTCATCGAGCAGTATCGCGTTGGTCTGCAGCGAATTGCCTACCTCCTGTCCGCTCTTTCCGTACTTTTTCTGCAGCTCTACCGCCCTCTTGTAGAAATCAAGCCCCATAAGTGTCGGCTCGCCCCCCTGCCACGCAAAGCCCGCCAGCGGAAATCCCAATTGCATATAATCCTTAATGAGCTTTTCGAGGACCTCGTCGCTCATCCGCTGCCGCCCCTGCCCGATCTCCGCCGGCCTGCACTTGTAAAAGCAATAAGTGCAATCAACGTTGCAATCCGAACCCGAAGGCTTTATCAACAATGTAAAAGGCTGCATCTCTTGGCCAATCCTGAGCTTCTGTTACTTCGAGCAAATCGCATCGAACATCTTACTCATCTTGCGGACAATGTTCAGGAATTCACGGCGATTGAATTTATCATTCATTTGCACCTCGATTAACCTTCTTCCATCTATACCATCCCCACCCGGCAAAAATGTACCACAAATCGGTCCGCCCCGCCACAGCCTTTCGGCCGTTGCCCAACTGCTCGGCGATGCTCACTTTTCGATTCGCATTCTGATTTTCTCCGCCGAGCGGGTGCGTCTGCCGACCTTGCCGCTCTCCACGCCCGCCGCTATCTCCATGAACCTTGGTATCGCGTGATCGAAGAACAGCTTATAAGCCTCGCAGAAATAGCTCAGACTATCAGGGCCGGCGCCTGCAATACGAAGCCTGTCTTTAACACACCCCCCGCGACATATATCCAGATAACTGCATAGAAGACAGCGGCTGCAAAGCTTCTGCTTGTCACTGGCGAAGGCGCGTTTCCTGCCGCCCGTCGCAAGCTGTCCGAGCGGCGTCTCTAAGATATTCCCCAGCCGCCACTTTGGCTCGACGAAGAACTCGCAGCAGTACGCATCGCCGGTATGCTCGATGACCACAAACCCGCCGCACTGCCTGCTGTATGTGCACATCGTCGCCTCGCCCGTCACGTAGTAAGTCACCAGCGAGTCGAAATCACGAATATTCAGCTTCTCCGGGCCGTAGTCAAACCAAAGATCGAACATCCTGCACAAGAAGTCGCCGTACTGCTTCGGCGTAATCGAGAAATCCGTCGGCCCACCCGCAGCCGGTTCCCTCTCAATGCACGGAATGAATTGCAGATATGTCAGATCATTCGCGACAACAAATTCAAAAAGCTCATCCGGATGACCGATGTTGGCGTTGTTCAGGACGATAAGCGTGCTGAATTCGACCTCATTGTTCTTGCAGTTCTCGATACCCCGCATCACCTTCTCGAACGTCGGGCCGCCGGAATGGTCCAGCCGATACTGATCGTGAAACTCCTTCGGCCCGTCAATGCTTATCCCAAGAAGAAACCTATTCTCACGTAAAAACCGACACCACTTCTCATCCAGCAGCACGGCGTTTGTCTGCATCTTATTGCTCACCTGTTGTCCCGCCCTGCCGTACTTCTTCTGCAGCTCCACCGCTTTTCTGTAGAATTCAAGCCCCATAAGCGTCGGCTCGCCGCCCTGCCATGCAAACCCGGCCACCTCAAAGCCCAACTGCATATAATCCTTAACGAGCTTATCGAGCACCTCGTCGCCCATCCGCTGCCTGCCCCGCCCAACCTCCCGCGACCTGTTCTTATAAAAACAGTACGCGCAATCGATATTGCAATCGGAGCCGGAAGGTTTAATTAGAAGAGTAAAAGGCCTCATCGTCGCAGAATCACCGCCGTTGCCCCCTATCCTTCAATCGTCCTGTGCTTCTTGAGCCATTTTCGCACCCATCGCTCGGCCTCCTCACCCGTCTGCAGTTCGCCTTCCAACTGCGCGATATACATCTCCTCGGCCAATTGCCCCAATTCGGGTCCCGCTACCGCCCCCAATCGCACCAGGGCATGCCCATCGAGCAGCGGCGCGGGCCGAAGCTCCACATCGCCCAACTGGTCAATCCTCCTTCGCAGAGCCTGCAGCGCAACAATACCTTCGCCGCCGCCAACACAGACCACTTGAAGCGCCCTCTCCAACGAATAAAGGTCCTCAAAATACGGCTCAGCCAAAAACTGCTTCAACTCCGCCAACGACATCTTCTCTTTCAAGAGCCTGCCTCTGTTCGCCAGCAGGTACTTTACGTGTTTCTTCTGCTTGTTGCTAAGCCTCAATACTCGCAGCCCCTCGACGGCGGTCTCCGTTTCCAAGCCCGCGAAGAATCCCGCCAGACCTAATGAAAAGTCAATCTTCTTCGGCAACTGCCCAAGCACGCCGACGGCAAGAGCGGCCTTGTCACCCACAAAACCCCCGAAAATCTGCTCGGCCAATCCGCTCTTGACGAGCATCGCCGCCCCCGCCGAGCGGTTCGGCGCAACAAGTATCCCCTCCAGCTCCATCGCGATCCGCTCGCCGCTTATCTTCTTTATGTCGCCGGCAAGACTGCAGATCGCCGCAAAGGTCGTCGGCTCTATCACAAATCCCAGTTGAGTCGAGAACCGCACGGCGCGAAGCATCCGCAAATGGTCCTCGGCAAACCGGTCCTCGGCCTTGCCTATTGTGCGAATGAGCCTCTTTTTGAGGTCCACCTGCCCTCCGACGTAATCAATCACCTTTTTGTCTATAGGGTCGAAGAACATCCCGTTGATGGTAAAATCCCTCCGGCTGGCATCCTCGGCCGCATTTGTGAACTGGACCGAAACCGGATGTCTGCCGTCGGCATAGTCGGCGTCTGTCCGGAACGTCGCTACCTCCACGTGCATACCCCTGATCAGCACTATCACCACGCCGAATTTCACACCTACTTTGAGCGTCCGGTTAAACAGCTTGGCAACCTCATCAGGCCGAGCATCGGTGACCACGTCGTAATCGTTGGCCCGCCGGCGCAACAGCATATCCCGCACGCACCCCCCGGCCAAAAGCGCCTCGAATCCGTTCTGCCGCAGAACCTTGACTACCTTGATTGCAGCCTGCTTATTTGTCATTCGCCTCGCCCTCGCAGAATCGTCACAGCCATCGTCCCCCACTTGCGTCGCTCGACGACCTCGAATCCGCCGTACCGGTCAAGCAGTTCCCTCCCTTGCTGCACCCGCACCACGATCACTGCATCATCCGTCGCCTGCTCCCCAAGCACGTCCATCAATCCGCTCAAAGCCGACCCTTCGCCGACGTTCCTCGTAGCCGCGTAAGGCGGATCGACAAATACAAGATTGCATCTGCCCGCCTTGTAGTCCTCCGGCGCACCAAAGCCGAAAGCATCGGTCCGTACTACCCTCGATTCTCCGACAAAGCCGGCCTTGAGGATGTTCTTCTCCAGAATTGCAGCGGTCTGCCGATCCCGCTCGACGAAGGTTGCAAACTCAGCCCCCCTGCTCAATGCCTCGAGTCCCAGCGACCCGACGCCGCTGAAAAGGTCGCCCACTACCGCACCGGCCGGCAGGTCGTACTTATACAACACGCTGAAAAGCGATTCCTTAGCGCGGTCGGTTATGGGCCGAGAGTCACAAGTCTTGGGGCTCAGCAGCTTCATACCGCGTTTTGCACCGGCTATGATCCTCATCGCACACTCAAAACGACCTCGAACGGCCGCTGCGCTCTAATTAGTCCAGTAATCAACAACAAGCACCTTGTCGAGAACCGGCCCAAGCAGCTCGCCAAACGCCTTGTGCGCCGGGTGCGGCAGGTACCTGGCCCGGTCCGCCTCGCTCTTGAACGTCACAACAAAGCAGTGCGTGAAACCGTCGGCCAGATTCTCCGTACTAACGTCCGTGCCCCACTCGAAATCGTAAATCGCACCAATCTTGCCCGGCAACGCCGCAAACGCCTGCTCGACTTTCTTTATATCCGTCGCCTTGGCATCCTCTTTGAACCTGAACAGCACCACATGCCTAAGCAGCTTCTCGGGTGTCTTCTCGGATACGGCCTCTTTCCCCGCCTCGGCCCTATTCGTATCAAGAAGCTCGGTCTTCTCCACGTTCACACAACCAGCCAGCAATATCGCCCCCGCAACCAGGTAGAATACATTCCGTGCCATACTTACAAACCTCCAATAATTCAGACAATATTATTATTTGCGTCACTTCTGCGAACACCGCATCTTATCACCCCGCCCCCCCCGCCGTCCACCCCAAAATCCGCCCAATACCCGCGTTGCGCCGAACTATTAAACCAGTAGAGCCGTAATAAGCATTAGTCTTGACAAACCACGCTCCACAGTAAGGATATAGGGTAATGCCAGATGAAGACAATGTTCTCAAATGCGATTGCCGGTGTTCTGACCATGCTGTTGGTAGCCGGTCTCGGTTGCGACAAAGATGGCCGGACCGCTAAACAAACAGAGACTACCCCGGCGCAAAAAGCCCAATCCCCGGAAATGAAGGAGCCAGATATGGCTGAAAAGGTAGTCAGGACCGACGAGCAGTGGAAACAGATACTCACGCCTGAGCAATACTACATCACCCGCCAGAAAGGGACTGAAGTGCCCTTCACCGGCAAATACTGGGACTTCAAAGGCATAGGCACGTATTACTGCGTCAACTGCGGCAGTGAGCTGTTCGCCTCTGATACAAAATTCGATTCAGGCTGCGGCTGGCCAAGCTTCTACGCCCCCGCCGACCCCAACAGCGTACAAGAAACACTCGACACCAGCGACGCGATGGTTAGGACCGAGATAATCTGCTCCAAATGCGGCGCGCACCTCGGCCACGTCTTCAGCGACGGCCCAAGACCAACCGGCCTGCGATACTGCATCAACTCCGCAGCCCTCAAATTCCAATCCGAAAGAGACAAGAAAACCGATTCGCCAACCGACCCCAATGAGAAATCTCCGCCTCCTGCTAACGAAACGCCGACCGCCGAGCCCGAATCAACCTGACGCATAATCCGAACACCCACCTACTCTCTCGGCGCAAAGACCTGGATCCTCATCCCGTCGCCCTCGGCGACGTAAACATTGCCCTTCTTATCGAGGGTTATCGAATGAGCCATCTCAAACTCGCCCGGCCCGTCACCGGTCCTGCCGAACTTCGAGAGCACTTGGCCTCTTTCATCGACGACATAAACGTTGTTCGACTCGCCATCGGTGGTATAGACGCGCATCTTCTGGTCAACATAGAGCCCGAAGACCTTGCCTAAATGCCTCCACTGATCGAGGAACTTGCCGTCCGCATCGAATATTTGCACCCGGCCGTTCTCGCGGTCGGCGATATACACCCTGCCTTCCTTGTCGATGGCGATATTGTGCACGAGGTTGAATTGGCCCGGCCCTTTTCCCTTGGTGCCCCAGCTCTGCTTGAATCTGCCGTCCGCATCGAATCGCATCACCCTGCTGTTGCCGTATCCGTCCGAGATATAAATATCGCCGCTGGGCCCGATTGCCACGTCCGAGGGCTTATTGAACTGATTTTCACCCAGACCGCTCTTGCCGTCCGTGCCCAAGGTTAACAGCAGCCTGCCGTCCAAAGTGAACTGCATCACAACATGCCGCTCCCTGTCCGTGACCCATGCCTTATCGTCGATGACCCGCAGCCCGTGCTTATCGACAAATCCATGCCCCCAGGAATCAACAATCTTGCCCGCCGGATCGAAGACCAGCACGGCCTTGTCCCCTGCTCCTGCCGTTGCATAGACCCTGCCCTTGCTGTCGGTCCCGATGCCTAAAATCTTATCGAGCGTCATCCCCACGCTCACAGCATCCCAGGTCGCAACATGCTCATACATAAGTGCCTCCTGTGTCAATCCGTGTCGAGGAAAAACCGTGTGAATCCAATTCAGAAAATGGCCGTCAGAGCATAAACCGGCCTATGTCAACCGCGCACCGGCGGAACTTCTCCGCAGGCAATGTCACCGTCCGCCATTTCGGGCTGCGCCGTTTCATATACAGGCGATAATCGTCCAGCCTGATACAGAAAAACAGATACCTGCTCGCGGCAAACTCGAAAACGTCCCTGCCGTCGAAATCAACATCGACATTCTCAATTCTGTACGCAAATACAAAGACCGCCTCGTGCCCGGCCCCCAAGACCCCCAGCCACCTGCCCAGCCCATCGACGTCCTCGCGCGTCACCCAGCACTCGAAGCCGGTCAGCTTCTCAAGGCTTTTTCCCCGGAACTTCCTGCCCTTGACCTCTGCGATGATTGTCCGCCCGTCGCTCGGATACAGCAGAAAGTCCGGACTCTTGACCTTGCGGCGCCAGACGGTGGCCCGCTTGTGCTCATCGGACGCGACATATTGAATTCTATTGTCCGTCAACCAATTCTCAAACGCCCGCTCATAATGATTCGGCGAATAATCCTTCATTTCGCCCTCTGAACATCTGCCGCTGAGCGCTTCTCAAAAATCGCCGTCCGGCCTCTTGCCCCACGAGGATATCTCTATCATATTCCCCTCCGGGTCGGCGATCATGCCACATCTCTGTCCCCAGGGCACGTCTTTCGGCTCGGCGACAGCTTTGGCCCCGGCTTCGACCAAGCGCTCATACTCCTCATCCACGTCGTAAAAATCATCCACGTCTATCGTAAGCGAAAAAGTCCCGTTCACCCCGCTCGGATAAGTTACTTCCTCCTCCAGAAACTCAGGCAGCATCGAACGGGCAAAGAACCCTAATTCAATCCCCTCATGCTCGAACAACGTGTAATGCTCCCCCTCAGTCTTGACCTCGATCCTCAAAACATCCCTGTAAAACTCGACCATCTTACAAAGGTCCTTCACGAATATCCCAAGCATATTGAATCGAACACCCATCCGCACATTCCCTTTCTTCTCCGGCCTGTTTCAGCTCCTATTCGTCACATCGACCAAGAAACTCATCGTAATCAACAACCTCCTGCTCGCCGGTGGCCATATCCTTAACGACGAGCTTCCTTTCCCTAAACTCATCACCAATGATGATACAGTTCTTTGCATTTCTCCCCGCCGCTTCTTTAAGCTGTTTTCCCAGTCCGGTTAGCCTGTAACTCACATCGACACGTTTATCCATCCTACGAAGCTCCGCCGCAAGCTCAACAGCCACGCTTAAAGGTGTTCGATTATCTTCAAAAGACACTATGGTCGGCACATAGGCAATGAAGTAGTCCAGCCCCTTTTCCAATTCCGTAACATCAAGTAAGCCTTTCTCTCTCAGGAGGATTTCCAGAACACAATCCCCCATACCCATTCCGGTGGCCGATATGGCTGGGCCGCCGAAATCTTTCAATAAATTGTCATACCTGCCGCCTCCGCAGATAGCGCGAAGCTCGCTCGCCTTGTCGTAAATCTCGAACACAATCCCGGTATAATAAGCCAGCCCTCGCACTATCCCCTGATCAAATCTGTAATAATCACCAATCCCCATGCTGTTCAACAACTTCATCAACCCCACAAGTTCATTGAAAGCTTCCTGACGTCCAAACATATGCTCAATCTGTTGGATATTCTCAAGCTCCATGAATGCGCGGACTTTGGAGACCATTCCTGAATCCCGAAGCAACTCATCCAGCATCTTCTCAAACGTTTCGCCAGGCAGCTTATTCTTTTTGTCAAGCACCGCATATAACGAATCGAGACTGCCCTCCGAAACTCCGATCTCCTTTAGCACCGCCGCCAACATCCTTCGACTGGATATCTTCACTACAATATCGTTAGCCGTCAAACCTATGTCTCGCAAGTAATCAACGGTTGTGAATATTACGTCGGCATCGGCGCGAACATCATCTTCGCCGATGATGTCGATATTCCACTGGAAGAATTCTCGTAGCCGGCCTTTTTGCGGGCGCTCGGCTCGGCATAGCCTCGGCACGGAAAACCACTTGATCGGCCGCGGCAGCGAATTTATCTGCTGGTTCACCATCCGGGCCAGCGTCGGCGTTATCTCGGGACGTATCGCAAGCTCTCTGCCGCCGCGGTCCTGAAGGCTGAAAAGCTGCTCGACTATCTCGTCCCCGCTCTTGACCTGGTACATCTTCAGGTGCTCGAGGATTGGCCCGTCGTACTCCTCGAACCCGTTGCGAAGCGAGACCCGCTTCCAACCGTCGATAATCCAGTTTCGCACCGCCATCTGAGGCGGATAAAAATCCCTCGTCCCCTTTACCTGAGGTATCTTCATCTCGCGGCTACCCCTTTGTGACTAAGCGTTCCTTATCCTTCGCAGAACCGCCGCCGGATATCGAGCGGATCACAGACCGATTCTTTTTCGCGTTCCGCATGGCGGCCCGCTTGGGCTTTTCGATCTTGTTGTTGTCGAACTTTATCCTTATGTACTCGGCCATTTGCTTATCGTCGGTGAAGTGCAGCTCGTACTCGTATTCGCCCTCGACAAAATCACAGTCCTTATACTTGTATTTTCTGCAAATCTTCGGCCGTTTGTCGTAAATCATGCACCGATAGTCGTCGCCCGAAAGATGCCTGCACTTGTTCTTGATATTGATATACCAGTCGCCGTCCTCGACGAAGATAGTTACCCCCTCGTGGCAGAGAAACCACCTTATATCGTCATAGTCCTGCTTGTCTTCCGGCGTCTCAATCGGCAGGGCAACATATCGGCAGCAAAGCCCGATACACTGCCCACATTGATTCTCTTTAGCCACTACCACAGACTCCAAACATACAAATCACTATCAACTGCGCTTCAAAGCACTGTACTATAGGCAATCCGCCGCCCCACGTCAAGAATACCGTCTCAAACAAGTGGCAATTCCGCCAAAAGTCTGCTAACCTCATTCTATTGAACGTGAAACGTCCGGACAAATTAGGAATCCCAGTATGCTCAGAAGGGCTAATCGCAGACAGAACTTGCTCGTCATACTCCTGATTACGACCGCCGCTTCAATACTCTGGGCTCAACAGAAAGAGCCAAGGTCATGGGAAAGGGTCGGCCCGCTCGGCTCGAAGCTCCGGAACACCACCGATGCCTATCCCCTCTCCGGCCAGGCCAACAAGGCCGGCTGGGTAAAATACGCACCAATGAGCGATGAATTCGACGGCCACCAGCTTGACCCCGAAAAATGGTGGCCAAAGAACCCAAGCTGGTTCGGCAGAGAACCAGCATGGTTCGACCCGGCCAACGTCAGAGTCGCCGACGGCAAGCTCCACCTCTCCATGAAGAAGAACGAGCCGCCGGACATGCCCAAGGACAAGGGCTACCACACCTATACCTCCGCCGCCGTCCAGAGCAAGGGCCTGGTCAAATACGGCTATTTCGAGGTCAAGTGCAAGCCGATGGCCTCGGCTGGCTCAAGCTCATTCTGGTTCTACCACAGCACGCCCAATCTCTGGACGGAAATAGATGTATTCGAGATCGGGGGCCGAGCACCAGGATTCGAGAAAAAGTACAATATGACCTTGCACGTCTTTAAGACCCCCACCGAGAAAAAGCACTGGTCGAAGGGCGGAGTGTGGATGGCCCCCACCAATCTCGCCGACGACTACCATGTCTATGCCCTCGAATGGGACACTGAGAAGATCAAATGGTATTTCGACGGCGTCCTCGTCCGCTGGGTCGAAAACACCCACTGGCATCAATCCCTCACCCTGAATTTCGACAGCGAGACAATGCCCGACTGGTTCGGCCTGCCCAAAGACTCCGACCTGCCCTCGACATACAGCATCGAATACGTCCGAGCCTGGAAGAGACCCGGCGAAGGCGAGGTGCCGTTGTTCCTGGATACTGAATTTCAGCACGGATTCCTGCTCAGCTACGCGGATTCATCCAAAGGCCGGGCCGTCGAAGCCGTCCTTGATACGACGCCCAACAGCACAGGCAAACCCGCCTGGCGCCTTTGCCAGTGGGCCACAAACCACTCCTTAGCCGGCGTCAAGCCCGCCGGCAACAGCCTCGGCGACTTAATCTACGAAAACGAGGGCAAGAAAGTGCTCGTCGCCGGCCCGAACTCGCCCAATGCGGACCTGATTCTCGAAATCAAAGGCGATTCGGAATACGGCCAGGCGGCAAGAGAGCCAGGCCAACCCTGGCCCCATCTGCTCGTCGAGCAGGATGCACCGCTCATCTATACCCTGGATGCCCTTGATGCGGTTACGCTGAATATCAGCTTCAGGATTCTGCACTGCAAGAACAACATGTCTCCGCAGGAGTACGACCCATCCCTCCACGCGGTCCAATTCCAGTTGTTCCTAATAGTCAAGAACGTCCACACCGGCTCTAAGGACCACGGCGATTACTTCTGGTTCGGCGTCCCGTTCTTTGACAACAGGCACGACATCCCACCTTCATTTATCGCAAAAGACGTCGGCAAAGAAGATGCAACCGGAAAGCTGATATGCACAATCGACGGCAGGTCGGTCAATAGCATCCCCCCAATAAACGGGAATTGGATCGCGATACAACAGGACCTGCTGCCGCACATCAATGCCGGTTTGAAAGAGGCCGTGAAAAGGGGCTATCTCTCCGACTCGACCGCTGAACACTACGCCGTCGCGAATATGAACCTCGGCTGGGAAATCCCCGGCAGCTTCAACGCGGCAGTTCAGATTCGCGGCTTTACCCTCTCCGCCGATATCAAGGACGACCAGTCCGCCTATGGTCTTTCAGGAGAACAGGAATGAAGACATCCTTCGCAGTAAAAGGAAAACGCCTGACCGCATCCGTACTTATGCTGCTTGCTGCTGCAACGAGCAGTGCTGAAAACTGGACCCAATTTCGCGGACCAACGGGCCTCGGCTACACGCAGGAAGAAAACCTGCCCACAACCTGGGGCGGTTCGGACAATAAGAACGTCTTATGGAAGGCCCCGCTCACCGGTCAGGGCCACGCAAGTCCGATCGTCTGGGACGGTTCCGTCTTTAACTGCACCGTCCACTGGCCGGCGACCGTTACCGACCGCAAGAAGGTCATCCCCGACCATCATCTCGCCTGCTACCACGCCGCCACCGGCGGACTTCTCTGGGACACCGTCATTCCTCCCGGCCCCTGGCTACGAACAGACTTCCGCAGCGGCCCCGGCGGAGGATACGCAGCCGCCACTCCAAACACCGACGGCAACCTCGTCTATTGCGCCTTCGCCTCCTCCGTGTTAGCCGCCGTTGACTTCAAGGGCAACATAGTCTGGCGAAAGGAAATCATCCCCTACACATTCGACGTAACCCTCGCCTCCAGCCCCATTCTTTACGAAAACACCCTGATCCTCTTCTGTGCGATGAGCAAACAAGAGGACTCCCGCGTGGTCGCCTTCGACAAAACGACCGGCGAGGTGAAATGGGAGACCAGACTCCCCGACATCGGCTTCGGCCACAGCACACCCTTGATAATTCGGGTTAATGAAAAGCCGCAGATGCTCCTGCTCGCATCCGGCGGCGGCGATGCAGCGAACGCGCTGCAGAGTTTCGACCCCGCCAACGGCAAGCGCCTCTGGTGGTGCCGAGGCCAGGGCGATGTCTCCTCACCTGCTTATGCCGACGGCCTGGTCTATTTCGACAGCGGCAGAGGCGGCCCCGGAATCGCAGTCGATCCTACAGGCGCCGGCGACGTCTCCGAGACCCACATCCGCTGGATCGGCCAATACATCCCGGAAGCCCTCAGCACCCCCACAATCGTCGCCGGCCATATCTACCGTCTTTTCCGACCCGACCGCCTCGAATGCCGCGAGTTGAAAACAGGCAAGCTCGTCTATACCGAGAAGATGCCCGGAATCTCAACCGCGTGGGCAAGCCCCATAGCCGACCCGCAAGGCAAGCTCTTCTTCGCAAACGCAGGAAAAAGCTACGTAATCCAGACAGGCCCAAAATTCAGCATCCTCGCCGTCAACGACCTGCCCGAAGGAAACCACCCCTCCCCCGCCGCTGCAAACGGAAAAATCTTCCTCGAAGGAACAGAAAACATCTACTGCATCGCCAACAAGAAATGAGGCTTTGGCCCACAATTACCTCTCTCTATTCCAAGTCTGGCCCATCCGCGTTCAGACTTTGCCCTATCTCCGTCTCCTCAGCACCCCCAACGCGCCGAAACCAACCAGCAAAATCGTCCCCGGCTCAGGAATCGTATAAACAAAGCCGTGTTCCTTTTCAGAAGCGTCCATGTAGAACCCAACAATTCTGGCATCATCGATCCCATACGCAGCGGTGAAGACTGCTCCGGGAAAGTCAAGCGAAGCCCAGGTCGAACCATCATAAAGAAAAGCGTGCCCGCCGGCAGCGTCCCAGTATGTCCCGACAATATTGTCGCCGTCAATACCCAAAGCCGCAGTCGATCTCGCTCGAGGAAAATCAAAAGTGGTCCAAATCGAACCATCGTATAAGAATGCCTGCCCACTGTTGGTGACACCAACAATGTTATCGCCGTCGATTCCAAACGGCTGTGCCCCCGGAAGATCGAGGGTGGTCAAAGTCGCCCCATCATAGAGAAAGCCATAAACGCTTGACTGTGGAGAATACGTGCCGACAATATTGCTCCCATCAATACCGGTCACCGTCGTAGCGAAGGCCCCATCTACATCGAATGTAAACCAGCTGGAGCCGTCGAAGATGAAACCATGCCGCCCGCCATGCGACCCCACAATAGTATTGCCGTCGATATCATATGCCCATGTACTATTAGACTGAGGATAATCGAGAGGATTCCAACTCGATCCATCGTACAGGAATCCATGCACGCCGAAACTGTCACTGTATTTGCCAACGATTTTGTTTCCTTCGATGCCGTAAGCCTCTGTTTCAAACGACTCGGGGTAATCAAGTGTGACAAAGCCCAACTCCGCCCGGGCTGTGGCAGCCACGAGCGACAAGGCGACAACCGCAACAATCAAGCCTTTCATTTCTCCATCTCCTGTGTGAGAAACCTTCTTACGTAACTCCAGGGCCATCGTCCGGGAAAACCTGAATCATCCGCAAGCCTTCTCATCGGTACTCCTTACTATAACAATCCATTCTAACCGGATCGCCGCCTATGTGTCAAGCAAAAAAAGCTCAATAAGGAATTCAAGGGATTCATGCCGTTTTCGTTTCATCCGCTTGCACAATCAGTGTAAATCGGCGTTAATCCGTGTCTTATGATTCTTTTTACCTTTGTGCCTTAGTGGCGAAATCCCCCAGTTCCCACGATTTTCCCGGCCATAAATTCAAAAAATATCTTCAAGATTTCCCCGGCCGGGGCAAAATTATGATATAATAATAGAGTTGGTAAGTGGAAAGCACTCATAAAAAGTGCCATATCGCAAACGGTAGTGGAACGCAATTGTCCGACCTTCTTGCCGCCTCGCGAAAACGAGCGGTAGAGGGCTGACGCGCGTTCTTATAAAGGAGGACTTGAAATGCAATGGTTGGAGCTCAAATCAAAGTCGTTACCGACGGCAATTGCGGTCTTTATCCTGGTAGCGGCGATCTGCGCCCCCGTATTCGCCGCAGTCGGCGACGGGAGCACGGGCGCTCCGCGGATCGAACCCGACGTTTATGCCAGGCTGCAGGACTACCCGGCGGAGCCGGTGTATGTTGTCGTGCGGCTCGAAAAACCGCCGGCAGCAAAAGATGCAACGCCGGCCAAACGAAGGCAGGCCGTTAAGGAGGTCCAGGAACGCGTATTGGAGAGACTCCCCTCTTCCGAATTCGCCGTCGTCCACCAGTACGAGAACATCGCTTCGATAACCGGCTACGTAAATACAGCCGGCCTGGCCAGGCTCGCCGCAAACCCGCAAGTGCGAGGCGTCGGCCTCGACGTCGGCGGGCACGGCCATCTCGACGTCAGCGTGCCCTTC